>NZ_FYAJ01000010.1:0-94922 GCF_900185625.1 Photobacterium andalusiense | reverse complement strand
CCCGTGAGGCTTAACCATACAACACCCAAGGGGTTTTTCTTCTCAAAGAGAAGAGACGGACTCTACAAACGCTTGAATGAGTGTGAGAACAAACTAGTTAGATTTTCCCAGATTGCTATTTATTGCCTAAAGGCGATAAATAAATCGAATTTGCTTGGCGACCATAGCGTTATGGACCCACCTGATCCCATGCCGAACTCAGTAGTGAAACGTAATAGCGCCGATGGTAGTGTGGGGTCTCCCCATGTGAGAGTAGGACATCGCCAGGCTTCAAATTTTAAAAGGCCATCCGTTAGGATGGCCTTTTTTCGTTTATGAAAAAAGATACTGACATATATTTAGTTTGATATATAGTTTCCTGCATTTCCTGCATTTCCTGCATTTATTTAGATAAAAAAAACCGCCTTACGGCGGTTATATATTTGAATGCTTATTAGCTTTTCATCATTAGTTGATAGCCAATATAACAAGCAAACAGGCTGACTGTTACGTTAAGAACGATATTTAAGCCTGCTTTGATAAACTCACCTTGCTGCATCATTACAATGTTATCCATTGAAAAGGTTGAGAAAGTGGTTAGTGCACCAAGAAAGCCTAAGCCTATCATTGGACGCCATGGCGCCGCTTCTATCATTCCTTGATTTAGCCCCGACATTAATAGTCCCATAATTAGCGAACCAATAATATTGACGGTTAATGTTCCGTATGGGAAGCCACGGCCAAATAAAATAACGCAAAGCTCAGAAATTAAGTATCGTGAGCAGGCGCCGAATGCACCACCAATTGCGATGAATCCTAGTAATAAATATTGGCTCATTGGTATCTCGTTTCAGTTAAAGGTAATGATTAAAAGCCGTCATAATAATCGCTTGTGGAGTTAGTTGGCACTCTCGATAATTGCAATCATTGATTTAAGCATATATTAAAATGTCGACATATACTTAGTTGTATAGCTACATTTATAGCATCATAATCATAACAAACAAATTTACTATTGAGCGTTGGCTCACGGAGATAACCTATGTCGCTATACCAAACAATCTTACTTGCTGTTAATCCTGAAGATAAATATGCACATAAATTAATGGTTAAAGCTGGCGTTATTGCTGAGCAAAATCACGCTGAACTGCATATTGCTTATGTTGAACCTGGTGTGGGTAATGTGAGCTTTATTGATGTTGAAATTGAACTACAAGAGGAACATGACGCTATTGCTAAACAACGCATGTCACAATTATCTGAATTAGCGGCAACTTCATCTTATCCTGTTGCAGGACTACATATTGCGAATGGTGATATTGCTAAACACCTAGAACAGCTTGCTGAAAAAGTAGAAGCGAAGTTAGTTATCACTGGTTATCACAAATCGAGCCTACATATTTTTGGTGATGTGAGTGAAACATTAGCAAAACATCTTAAGTGTGATGTACTCATTTCACAATAATCATTATGGTTGTTCAAATGAAATAAAAGCCGTGTTATTGCACGGCTTTTTGCTGTCTGTCACTGTCTGTTGATTGCTTCGGTTAAAGACTTGTAGTGATCGCTGGAGTCTTTATACTTAATCTCTTACTTGTCGGAGTGCCATATGGCTGAGACCGCATTGCGGGATCCGTTGAACCTGATCAGGCTAATACCTGCGAAGGGAACAAGAGGTTATCTTTACTATATATCCTTTTTCAGGGGTCACTATACGTATTTGATTGTGCACAATATGCTGCATAGCTCTTGTTTACGCCCATCTGCCAAGCACTTTTCCCTACTATATTAAAAGGAAATTGCTGTGTCGAATCGCAAACAAGCGAGATTGGAAGCGAAACAATTTATCGAGTCATTAACGGCTCAACCTTTCCCTAATTCCCACAAAGTGTATGTCAGCGGTAGTCGCACTGATATTTTAGTGCCAATGCGTGAAATTACCCTCGCTGATAGTTTGGTCAGTGGTCCGAAACAAACCCCTATTTTTGAATCCAACCAACCAATACGAGTTTATGACACTTCCGGTTTTTATACCGATCCTGAGCAGCCAATAGATATTTATCGTGGGTTGCCAACAGTCCGTCAAAATTGGATTACGGAACGTAACGATACCGAGTTATTGGCTGAGGTTAGTTCTGATTATGCTCACGAGCGCTTAAATGATGAAACGTTAAATGCGTTGCGTTTTTCCCATCGAGCACCGATTCGACGCGCGAAATTGAATCATTGTGTAACCCAACTGCATTATGCTCGCCAAGGTATTATTACTCCAGAAATGGAATATATTGCGATTCGTGAAAATATGGGACGCACACACTATGATGATGAGGTTCTAAACCAACAGCATTCAGGCATGAGCTTTGGTGCTAACCTTCCCACGCAAATTACGGCTGAATTTGTGCGTCAAGAAGTGGCAGAAGGCCGAGCGATTATTCCTGCCAATATTAATCATCCCGAAGTTGAGCCAATGATCATTGGTCGAAATTTTCTAGTCAAAGTTAACGCTAATATTGGTAACTCTGCCGTTAGTTCTTCGATTGAAGAAGAAGTTGAAAAACTGGTTTGGTCTACTCGTTGGGGGGGCGATACGGTAATGGATTTATCAACAGGACGTAATATTCACGAAACGCGGGAGTGGATCATTCGTAATAGTCCGGTGCCAATAGGTACGGTACCTATGTACCAAGCACTTGAGAAAGTAAATGGTATCGCAGAGAACTTAAATTGGGAAGTGTTCCGCGACACTCTCTTAGAGCAAGCAGAGCAAGGTGTTGATTACTTTACTATTCATGCTGGTGTGTTACTTCGCTATGTACCTATGACGGCGAAACGGGTCACTGGTATAGTTTCTCGCGGTGGGTCAATTATGGCGAAATGGTGTTTAGCCCACCATAAAGAAAGTTTCTTGTATGAGCACTTTCGTGAGATTTGTGAGATTTGTGCTCAATATGATATTTCGCTGTCATTGGGCGATGGTCTGCGTCCTGGCTCTATTGCTGATGCTAATGATGAAGCACAGTTTAGTGAGTTACGTACATTAGGTGAGTTGACCAAAATAGCGTGGGCATATGATGTTCAGGTGATGATTGAAGGCCCAGGACATGTGCCGATGCATATGATTAAAGCCAATATGGATGAGCAACTTAAACATTGTCATGAAGCGCCATTTTATACTTTAGGGCCTTTAACAACCGACATTGCACCGGGTTATGATCATATTACTTCTGGTATTGGTGCGGCGATGATTGGCTGGTATGGCTGTGCAATGTTGTGTTATGTCACGCCTAAAGAGCACTTGGGGTTGCCAAATAAAGATGATGTAAAAGTCGGTTTGATCACGTACAAGTTGTGCGCGCATGCGGCAGACTTAGCCAAAGGCCATCCTGGTGCTCAAGTTCGTGATAACGCCTTATCTAAAGCACGGTTTGAATTTCGCTGGGAAGATCAGTTTAACCTTGGCCTAGATCCACAAACTGCTCGAGATTATCACGATCAAACCTTGCCGCAAGAGTCTGGCAAAGTGGCCCATTTCTGCTCAATGTGTGGCCCTAAGTTTTGTTCAATGAAGATCTCTCAAGAGGTTCGTGATTACGCGAAAGAGTTGCAGCAAATTGACATTACTTTTACGGATAACGTCAGTGATGGAATGCAGCAGAAAGCGACAGAATTTCGTGCTCGAGGCAGTGAATTATATCATCCTGCTAAAGAGGGCTAGTCAATGAATACCTTATCGTTACCCCAGCACTTAATGCCATTATTAATGCATATTGAGCCGCTATTAGTGCCAGCTCAGCTATATCAACTTGGCGATGAAGTGAATGTCACAATTAATAATGAACAGTTAATAAAGATTAAAACAGCAACTAAAGAGTGTTCATTAGCATTTAACTTTATTGCAGCAGAGAACGATGACTTACAACCTACGTATCAAGTGCGCGATCAGTGGTTAGCACCTTTTGATGAGCTTGAAGTGTTACGCGATAAAGTTGTTACTGATTCGAGTTTGATATTGTGTGGTTATCCAACTACTGATGGGTGCTTTGACCTTTGGCACCATCAAGGCCAAGCAAGAGCAACCTATTGCCATCACAGTGGTGCTAGTGAGGCTCAACGAGCAATGTTATTGGTGGCATTGGCGCTGGATTATCCTATTGATGATGCCTTGGTCTTAGCACGTGCGCATGCTCGTAGTTATCAGGATCATAATTGTCGAGCGCAAGGTGAATTAGTGTGGCCGACAACAGCAAAGGTTTTTCCACGTGCGGTAGTAAGCCATGATTCAGAATTAGAACAATTTGGCTGCCACAGTAATGATAATGCGCTGACACCGTTTGCAAGTTTAGATCGCACTAAATTGGGACTTTACCCGGTGGTTGATAGCGTCAACTGGGTCGAGCGCGTATTACAACTTGGTGTAACAACCACTCAATTACGAATTAAAAACCTCCATCAATCTAGGTTAGAACAACAAATTCAGCAAGCGGTTGTGGCGGGAATTGCGTGCCAAGCTCAAGTCTTTATCAATGATTATTGGCTGCTGGCAATTAAGCATCATGCTTATGGGGTTCACCTTGGGCAAGAGGATTTGGATAGTGCAGATCTGGCTGCTATTCAACAGGCTGGGTTGCGATTAGGAATATCAACCCACGGTTATTATGAGATTTTACGCGCTTTAGAATATCAACCGAGCTACATCGCATTAGGACATATTTTTGCTACCTCGACTAAAGAGATGCCGTCTTTGCCGCAAGGGGTGAGCAGATTAGCACTGTACCAAAAACTGATTGGTGAACGATGTCCCACAGTAGCTATTGGCGGAATAACGATTGAGCGTGCAGGCAAAGTGTGGCGCACTGGAGTAACTGCGGTGGCTGTTGTTAGTGCGATCACTCAGGCTGATGATCCAGAGGCTGCAATAGCAGAACTAAATAACATCTTGGTTGCTAATGTTGAGAATCAAGCAGGAGGAGCACTTAGTGACGATTCAATCAGAGCTCTGTGATCGCGCTTTTGTACGTTACAGCCGCCAAATAATGGTAGCTGAAGTTGGTGAATTAGGGCAGGTTGCATTAACTCAAGCGCAGGTGTTGATTGTCGGTGCCGGTGGCTTAGGCTCTGCAGCTGCGATGTATTTAGCCGCTGCGGGGGTTGGTTTAGTGGTGATTGCCGATGATGATGAGGTTGAAATCTCTAACCTACAACGGCAGGTGATTTATCGTGAAGCTGATATTAGTCACAGCAAAGCAGTTGCAGCATGCCAGCAGCTCAATGCACTCAATCCATCAATCCGCACGCGAGCGGTTCAAGCAAAATTAGCAGGACTCCAACTTGAGATCGAAGTTCAACAAGCGAATATCGTACTTGATTGCAGTGACAATTGGGCAACCCGTTATGCGCTAAATCAAGCTTGTTATCAGCATCAAACACCACTGATTGCCGGTGCGTCGATAGGTTGGCAAGGACAGTTACTTGCGTTTGATTTCAGACAGATCTCTCCGTGTTACCAGTGTGTGTTTCCATTGCATAATGAAGCGTCGCCACAAGATCAAAATTGTCGTAGTAACGGCGTGATGGGGCCTGTTGTGGGCATCATTGGCACCTTACAAGCGTTAAATGCGATTAAAACTATTATAGATGTTGGTGAGGTCGGGTTTGGGCTATTGCAGCAATTTAATGGCTTAACAGGAAAATGGCAGCAGGTATCAGTCGATGCTGATTCTGCTTGCCCTGTGTGTGGTCAGCAAGATCAAAGGGAGGTTGGATAAATGACGACTATGATAACTATCTGGTTGAACGATGAATCCATGTCTTGTGAGCCTGAGCAAACCGTTAATCAATTTGTTAGGCAGTTAGATTTACCCATACAAGGTACAGCGATCGCGATAAATCAGCGTATTGTCGCGGCAAGCGAGTGGTCAACAACCGTCATTGCTGATGGCGATCAGATCGCGTTATTTCAAGCGATAGCAGGAGGTTAATATGTTGACCATTGCGAATAAAACTTTTTCATCGCGATTATTTACCGGAACGGGTAAGTACGCTAATCGGGATGTCATGGCAGCATCGATTTTAGCGACAGGCTCTGAACTGGTGACCATGGCACTAAAGCGGGTCAATATTGCGGAACGTGATGACGATATCTTAGCGCCATTGATCCAAGCTGGAGTGAATTTACTGCCTAATACATCAGGGGCGAAAAATGCCAAAGAAGCGATCTTTGCTGCACAGCTAGCTCGAGAAGCATTGGGGACCAATTGGCTAAAATTAGAGATTCATCCTGATTCGAAATACCTCATGCCTGATCCGATTGAAACGCTAAAAGCAGCTGAGCAGCTAGTAAAACAAGGCTTTGTGGTATTGCCTTACTGTCATGCCGATCCTGTATTGTGTAAGCGATTAGAAGAGGTAGGTTGCGCAGCAGTGATGCCATTAGGTGCGCCGATTGGATCGAATAAAGGCTTAGTTTCTCACGATTTTCTACGGATTATTATCGATCAGGCGCAAGTACCTGTGGTGGTTGATGCCGGCATTGGGGCGCCGTCTCATGCCGCTGCAGCGATGGAAATGGGCGCCGATGCAGTATTGGTCAATACTGCCATCGCAGCGGCAAGTGATTCGATAGCAATGGGGCGTGCATTTAAATTAGCCGTGGAAAGTGGTCGCATGGCATATGAAGCTGGTCTTGCTGGTAAGATCAATCATGCTATTGCATCAAGCCCATTAACGGCATTTCTTAACGACTAAGGAGCCAACATGAGCTTTGTGGATATTTGGCAACAAATGGATTGGGATGATATCCGGTTGTCGATTTATGCTAAAACAGCTGCCGATGTTGAGCGTGCTTTAGGAAAATCAACGCTGGATCTAGAGGATTTCAAAGCCTTAATTTCACCTGCGGCTGAACCTTACTTAGAGCAAATGGCACAACTCTCTGCGATGTTAACACGGCAGCGCTTTGGTCATACCATAAGTTTTTATGTACCGTTATACCTTTCGAATCTGTGTGCTAATGTGTGTACCTATTGTGGTTTTTCGATGGAAAATCGCATTAAACGTCGTACCTTGGGTGAGCAAGAAATAGAGCGAGAGTGTGAGGCAATAAAAGCGCTAAATTTTGATAGTGTGTTACTGGTTACAGGCGAGCATCAAACCAAAGTCGGTATGAATTACTTTCGTGATGCGCTGCCTCAAATCAAACAGCACTTCAGTTATTTGGCAATGGAAGTACAGCCACTAGAGCAAGATGAGTACCAAGAGCTGCGCCAACTGGGTTTAGATGCGGTGATGGTGTATCAAGAAACCTATAATGCGCCAACCTATGCGAAGCATCATTTACGAGGCAATAAAACCAATTTTGAATACCGCTTAGCGACACCAGATCGGCTCGCAAAAGCTGGAATTGATAAGATAGGGATTGGTGCATTGATCGGCATGGAAGAATGGCGCACAGATTGTTTTTTTGTTGCCTGTCATTTGGCTTATCTTGAACGTACCTATTGGCAAAGCCGCTATTCGATTTCATTCCCACGTTTAAGACCCTGTACTGGTGGATTAGAGCCTAAGTCGGTGATGACGGATCGCCAACTGGTGCAATTAATTTGTGCTTATCGATTGTTTAATCCTGAAGTTGAGCTGTCGTTATCAACGAGAGAATCACCGCATTTTCGCGATAATGTATTGCCGTTAGGGGTTACAAGTATGTCGGCAGGTTCTAAAACCCAGCCTGGCGGATACGCCGATGACACGCCTGAGCTAGAACAGTTTGCGATCAGTGATGAACGTTCGGTTGCAGATGTCGCGATAACGGTTAAGCAACAGGGGTTTGAAGTGGTGTGGAAGGATTGGCACCCCGCCTATTCCGGATAATAAAAAGCCAGTACGTGATACGTACTGGCTTTTCTTTTACTTATCTAAAAGTTAGCGGCTTAGTGGTGATGTCGCTTGGGTTAGCCACTCAAGATCACTAGCTGTCAGCGATGGACTGATCACGTTAAACACGGTTTGATGATAGTTGTTAAGCCATGCAAGCTCGATGTCGGTTAGTAGTGCAGGATCGATCAAGCGCTTATCAATCGGTGCACGGGTTAGAGATTCAAAGCCCATTACTGACATATCACCTTGGGTTGCGATTTCAATGACCGCTTCAAGGTTTTCGATACGAATACCAAACGCGTCAGCACGGTAATAACCTGGCTCGTTAGATAATACCATGCCTGGCAGTAGCGCGGTTGGGTTGGCCACTTTAGAAATGCGTTGTGGACCTTCGTGAACACTTAAGAAGTGACCCACTCCGTGACCTGTACCATGGTCATAATCAAAACCATGCGCCCATAGATGTTGACGGGCTAGTGCGTCGAGTTGTGAGCCGGTAGTACCTTTCGGGAAACGCGCCGAAGCCAATGAGATATGACCTTTTAGTACTAATGTGAAAGCTTGTTTTACTTCATCACCTGGATTGCCGATAGCGATCGTACGGGTGATATCGGTTGTACCGTCTGGGTATTGACCGCCTGAATCGACCAAGTAAACCGTATCCATTTGCAGCTTGCTTGGCTGTGGTTGGTCAATGTGATTGTAGTGACACATTGCTGCATTACCGGCAGAAGCTGAAATGGTATCAAAACTCACATCACGGCAGCTTGGATCTTGCTGACGGTATTGCCACAGTTGATCAGATAACTGAGCTTCATCTAATAGGTTGCCATTCGCTACTTGTGTATCAACCCATGCAAGGAATTTTGCAATTGCCACACCATCACGAATATGACACGCCTTCATGCCTGCCATTTCAGTCGCATTTTTGGTGGCTTTAGGTAGTAAGGTCGGGTTTGCAGCTTCAATCAGCTGCGCGTCAGCATCTGTTAGTTGTTGAGCTGCCCATGCATTACTGTTTGTCGAGTCAAATTGTACACGTTTACCTGAAAGTGCAGCTAAACCCGCGGCAAGTTGCTCTGGCTCGCGGATATTGACGCCGTTACCTACGTGAGCTGCAAAACCTTCTGGTAGACGGTGATGATCGATATAGAAATCAACCGATGCATCGCTATGGATCACCGCAGCTGATAGTAGAACAGGTAGACAGTGAACATCATCACCACGAATATTTAATAGCCAAGCAATGCTATCAAGCTGACTTAAAAAGGCAGCATCCGCTTTTTGCTTTTTAAGTAGTGCTGCAATTTGCTCCCGCTTCTCTGCGCTTGATTGACCGACATATTCTAAGCCCATCAATTGGGCATCAGATAATACAGGTGCTGGGCGGTCTAGCCATAGCATATCAATTGGGTTTTCGGTCACGCACACTAGGTCTAATTCACTATCAATAGTGGCGGTGGCATTTTTAAGCCATGCTGCACTGTGTAAGCGAGCATCAATGGCAACTTTACTGCCAGCGGCTAAATTGTCTAATGTCCATTGGACGGGTGGTTGTTCTATAAGGTGGCAGTATTGAAATACTTCTGCAGGCACTTGCTTGCGTACTTGTACTACATAACGACCGTCAACAAAAACAGCAGCATCATCACGCGTAATAATGGCAGCGCCCGCTGAACCAGTAAATCCAGTTAACCAGTGCAGACGTTCATTATGATCGGGAATATATTCACCGAGAAATTCATCTTCGTGAGGGATCAATAAAGCATCTAACTGATTATCAGTGAGCCATTGACGGATTTGTTCAACACGTTGCGAAATTGCTGCTTGCATGTTTTCGTCCTTTAATTAAAGCGTCATCTTTACGATGGCATAAGCTGTAAACTTAAATAACTATCGCATTATGAATGGGGGATGGTTATTAAGTCGATGCGGTTACGTTAGCGTGTTTGTTGGTTGGCATCAATTAGCTAATGGTCAATTGATTGGGATTTATTAAATTTCTGCCTCATCAGGTTATCTATGATTAAAAGTGTGGCAAATAACTGCTGTGAGTGATATTCCAAAATGGAAAAGTGCTATTGAATATATACCATTTCTATTCATATCTCTAAAACCGTAGACTTGGCGCGATCATCTTTAAGGAACATGATATGACTCCGTCAACCACCGCTTCTACTGATACTAAATTAATTACCCTGATGGTAACGTTAGTGCTATTTAGCCCATTGGCTATTGATATTTACCTTCCAGCTTTCCCAGCTATTGCCGATAGTTTTGGGGTCAATGCTGTACGCGTTCAAGATACCGTGACCTGGTTTATGTTTAGCTTAGGGTTAGGGCAGTTATTAGCCGGACCTTTGGCGGATCGCTTTGGGCGTCGACCAATTGCATTAGCAGGGATTGTGATTTATGGCTTTAGTGCACTAATGGCATATTTAGCAGCCAGCTTAGATATGCTATTAGCGGCGCGTTTATTACAAGGTTTTGGTGCTTGTGCAACCTCTGTTGCCGCTTTTTCTGCGGTGCGTGATAGTTTTGGCGCAGAAAAGAGTGGCCGTATGATCAGTTACTTAAATGGTGCAATCTGTTTTATTCCCGCTTTAGCACCCTTATTAGGTACTTGGTTAACCCATGAGTTCGGCTGGCGTTCAAATTTTAGTTTTATGGCCGGTTTTGCGCTTGTTGCTGGTATTTTTGTGATGATGATGTTTAAAGAAACTCGCCCCGCAGATACTCATATTAGTGGTTCAACTTTAAGTTTAAGCCGTTATTGGTCGGTATTACGTGAACCAACATTTTTATACCATGCTAGTTTATGCATGTTAGCGATGGCGGTGATTTTAGCGTATGTGACATCAGCACCTGTGTGGTTAATGAGTTATCTAGGGGCTGATATGAACCAATTTACCTTATGGTTTGGAATTAATGCTGCGCTTAATATTACTGCTTGTATGGTGGCGCCAAAATTTATGGACCGTTTTGGTACGCGAGCGACATTACAAACCGGACTGATTATTTTAGCGGTTGCTGGTGGATTAATGTTGGGACTGAGTTCTATTAATCAAGCATGGGCATTTATGACTCCAATCTTTATTTGTTCATTTGGGTTCGCCTTTGTTTTAGGCTCATCGGCAGGTAAAGCATTAGCGCCATTTGGCGATCGCGCTGGTACGGCAGCAGCATTGTTAGGTTTGTTTCAGATGAGTGGTGCAGGCGTGATGGTGAGTTTGACTCAGCGACTTGATTTAACAACCCCAATGTTGATGACATTACAAATGTGGTTATTGATCCCAGGGTTATTGGTATTGTGGTCAAAGTGGGGTAAAAGCTGGCATCAAGCACCACTAACAACTGATGAGTGCTAAGCCGTTATTAGTTAGCGGCGATTGAGTGTGCATTTTTATAAAGCCTGTCTTGATGACAGGCTTTATTTTTAGCGGCATTTTAGGCTATGGCTGTTGCACTTCAGAGGAAGGTGATGATTTTGAACGCCATTGTTGGATCACTAAACCGCTAATAATAAATAATAGTCCAACGATAGTTGAAGCTGCTATTTGTTCGCCAATGATGGTGGCCAATAATAGCAGTGAAATAAACGGCGAAATAAAGATTAAATTACTAATACGAGCGGTATTAGCAGTTAAACGGAGCGCATTGAGCCATAAAACGAAAGTGATCCCCATTTCAAACAAACCGACATAAGTGACCGCTGCCCATCCTTGCCACGGTACTGATTGCCAGCCGCCCAAGTAAAAATTTAACCCAATCGAAAAAGGCAACGAGGTTAAAAAGCCCAGTAATAGCCCTAATACAGGATCGGCATTATTTTTGGTATTGATGATCCAATACAGAGCCCATAACAAGGTGGAAAATAAGGCTAACCCGACCCCGAGTGGGCTATCAAATTGGAGCGCGAGCAGATCACCATTAGTTGCAATTATCACCACCCCTAAATAGCCTAAGCCACAGGCTATCCAATCTTGACGGCGAATTTTTTGATGTAAAAAGAGTGCAGCCATAAGGGTGAGCGTAATCGCCCAGCTATAATTTAATGGTTGCGCCTGCGAAGCTGGTAATAAGTCATAAGCTTTAAATAACACTAAGTAATAAGCAAAAGGATTAATAAGCCCTAAAGTAAGGTAATACCAAGGGCGAGCATGAAAAGTAGAAAATAAGTGGCAAAGTGTACCTTGGTAAGTTGCAATAATAATTAACGCAATAATTGAAACTAGGCTCGCAATTACCACCATCTGTGGCGGTGAAAAATAATTAAGGGTAATTTTAAATGCGGTAGCAACCGTTGACCACAATAATACCGCCGCAAGACCATAACCAACGGCATGACGTTCGTTCATGACAGATTCTCGATTTATTCCTTTAAATGAAGCTGCAGTGTAATAGATACAGTTTAATTGGCTCTAGTGAACCACGATAAGGCTGTGATCGTGGGCGCATAAATAAAGACTATCATTGAATAAAAACAGTGATAGTAATATCAATAAAAACCACTGAACTGGACATTGATCCAGTATCGACTTAGCCTTACAACAGAAATGGATTCGGTGGTTTTTGGTTGAGTATTTAATATGACGGAATGGTTAAGTGGTAGCGTTATTTCACTGTTGGCGGCAATCTCTGCGGCCACAGTGGCAAGTGTGATCACCACATTATGGTTAAAGGGACGTTTTGAACAAACATTGCAACTTCATCAGCAGCAAGCGCAAGCAGATCTTCGTTTATTGCAAGCCCGCGAGCAGCAATTGCAACAACAACTTGATGAACGTAATCAAGAGCTTGAACAAATGGATGATGAACGCGACCGTCTAACTCATGAAATACGCCAATTACACGGTAATTTATCGGCTGCGGTTGAAAAAATGCGTCACTTTGAAGCGCTTCAAAATGAAAAACAGTATTTATTTGAACAGTTAGATAATTCACGGGTGATTAATGCCCGTCTAGAGGCGGATATACGTGAACAAGATGCGCGTCATTTTGAAGAACAAAAATCAGCGGAAGAAAAAATCCAATTGTTAGAACACGCTGAAGAGCGGTTAAGAATTCAATTTGAAAGCTTGGCCAATAAATTGTTTGAACATAAAACCCGTACGGTTGATGAGCAAAATAAAATCAGCTTACAAAGCTTGTTAATGCCACTTAAAGAGCAATTAGAAAGCTTTAAAAAGCAAGTCAATGATAACTTTACTCAAGAGTCACGTGAACGCCATACATTAGTGCACCAAATTAATCACCTTAAGCAGATTAATGAACAGATGGCGCAGGAAGCGGTTAACCTTACTCAAGCACTTAAAGGGGACAATAAAGCCCAAGGGAATTGGGGTGAAGTGGTGCTTGCGCGCGTGTTAACTGAATCAGGTTTACGTGAAGGCCATGAATATCAAACTCAAGTCAGCTTAGAAAATGAAGACGGCAAACGTTATCAACCCGATGTGGTGGTGCATTTACCACAGCAAAAAGATGTGGTGGTGGATGCCAAAATGTCATTGGTGGCCTATGAGCGTTTCTTTAATGCTGACACCGTGGCTGAGCGAGAGTTAGCCATCAGTGAACATATTGCGTCGATGCGGGCCCATATGCGAGGACTAAGCCGTAAGGATTATCATCAGCTCCATGGGGTTCAAAGTCTTGATTATGTGCTGATGTTTATTCCGGTTGAACCAGCCTTTCAAGCAGCCATTGCCGCTGATCCGAAACTGATTCGCGATGCGATGGATCTTAATATCATGTTGGTTAGCCCGACTACATTACTGGTGGCACTGCGCACAATTAGTAATTTATGGCGTAATGAGCATCAAAATCAAAATGCCAAAGAAATAGCCGAGCGAGCGAGTAAACTGTACGACAAATTACGCTTATTTGTGACTGATATGGAAGGGTTAGGAGCGTCATTGGAGAAAGCGAATCAAAGTTATCATAGTGCAATGAATAAGTTAGCCAGTGGACGTGGCAATGTCATTCGCCAAGCGGAAAGCTTTAAACTCTTAGGGGTAGAAGTGAAGCGTGATATTAGTCCGCAGTTAGTAGAAAAATCACAGTCACAACTGCATGATTCTCGAGGTTTTTCACATATAACCTCTACATCAAAGTTGGATTTATAGGGCTTAAGGAGTAAACCACTTTGAGCAAACGACAACCATCAAGTACACTAAGCCAGTTGAATAAATGAATTTAATCCTCGTTCGCTATTTTATGGTGACATTGAAATGAGCGCGAGGACACATAACGGATTGAGCATGACGGACACCACACAAGACACGACCCACTTTGGCTTTCGTACCGTGGCCAAAGAAGAAAAAGCAACCATGGTTGCTGAAGTATTCCACTCAGTAGCGGCAAAGTACGACATTATGAACGATTTAATGTCGATGGGTATTCACCGCGTATGGAAACGGTTTACGATTGACTGCAGTGGTGTGCGCCGTGGTCAGCGCGTTCTGGATTTAGGCGGTGGTACTGGCGATTTAACCGCTAAGTTTTCTCGTATTGTGGGAGACAGCGGTCAGGTTATTCTGGCTGATATTAATAACTCGATGCTAAAGGTTGGCCGCAGTAAATTACGTGACAGTGGTATTGTAGGGAACGTCGGTTACGTGCAAGCTAATGCCGAAGAATTGCCTTTTCCTGATAATTATTTTGACTGTATTACGATTAGCTTTTGCTTACGTAATGTTACCGATAAAGAGCAAGCATTGCGTTCGATGTACCGAGTGTTAAAACCAGGTGGTCGTTTATTAGTGTTGGAATTTTCTAAGCCGATTTTAGAACCATTATCAAAAATCTATGATGCTTATTCATTCCACTTACTACCTAAAATTGGTGAAGTGATTGCTAACGACAGTGAAAGCTATCGTTACTTGGCTGAATCTATTCGCATGCACCCTGATCAAACAACATTACAGAGCATGATGGATGAGGCTGGCTTTGATCAGACTTCCTACTACAACTTAACCGGCGGTATTGTTGCTTTGCACCGTGGCTATAAGTTCTGAGGCCCCTATGCCAATAGATGCATTTGTTACTGGCGCGATAGAAACGGCGCTTAATCAGTTAGTAAAAGACGATGCTGATAGTCAGCGTCGTTTATCTCGTTTACGCGGCAAAGTGATCAGCGTGACGCTAAATGAATTTGGCAAAACGTTATATTTTATTTTTAGCCAACAAATTGATGTGTTAGCTGCTTATGAAGGCGAAGTTGATTGTCAATTGGCACTTAACTTAAGTGTGCTGCCTGAATTACGTCAACAAGCTAATCTGACTCAGCTAATTAAAGCCGATAAGTTATCACTTGAAGGCGATTTACAATTAGCGCAGCATTTTTCGAGCCTATTGAGCGGCTTAAAACCTGATATTGAAGAGAAATTATCACATTATAGTGGTGATATTGTAGCTCATACGATGGTTCGCGGCGTGAAATCGAGCGGGAAGTTTATTCAGCAGCGGTTGCTTAAACGCCAGCAAAATTTGGCACAAACGCTAACGGAAGAGTGGAAATTATTACCACAGCCACTAGAAATAGCCTATTTTGCCGATCAAGTTGATGACTTGAAATCTGCTACCGCCTGTTTTGAGGCCCGATTAAATCAGCTACTTGAGCGATAATAGCCATGATGACTATTCGTGAAATTAAACGTCTTTACCGCATTATTGAAGTGCAGTTACGTTACGGTTTGGATGATTTCATTCCACAAGATCCACGCTCTGAATTGCCAAAAAAAATACGTAAATCGTTATTTTGGATCAAAAATGAGTACCCTGATAAGCCATTAGGTGAGCGGTTACGGTTAGCATTACAAGAACTTGGTCCAGTGTGGATTAAGTTCGGTCAGATGATGTCGACTCGACGTGATTTATTTCCGCCACATATCGCTGATCAATTAGCATTATTACAAGATCAGGTAGCACCATTTGATGGTCAGCTAGCGAAACGAACCATTGAAGCGTCATTAGGTGGCCCAATTGAGCAATGGTTTGATGATTTTGATGAGGTTGCGTTAGCATCAGCGTCAATTGCTCAAGTGCATACCGCTACCATGAAAGAAAATGGTCGTGAAATTGTGTTTAAAGTTATTCGACCAGATATAAAGCCGATCATTGAAGCTGATATTAAGTTGATGTACAGGATGGCCGAGATAGTTTCTCGACTGCAACCACAAGCGCGGCGCTTACGTCCAGTTGAAGTGGTAAGGGAGTATGAAAAAACCTTACTTGATGAACTGGATTTAATGCGTGAAGCTGCTAATGGTATTCAACTTCGACGTAATTTTGAAGGCGATAATTCGCTGTACGTACCAGAAGTTTTCACTGATTATAGCAGTGTTAATCTGCTTGTCATGGAACGTATATATGGTATTCAGGTTTCAGACATCGAAGCATTAAAAGCTAATGGCACTGATTTGAAATTATTATCGGAAAATGCGGTAAATATATTTTTTACGCAGGTATTCCGTGATAGTTTCTTTCACGCCGATATGCATCCAGGGAATATTTTTGTTTCGTATGAGCATCCGCATGATCCACAATGGATTGCGTTGGACTGTGGTATTGTTGGAACGTTAAACCGAGAAGACAAACGCTACTTAGCTGAAAACCTGTTGGCGTTCTTTAATCGTGACTATCGCAAGGTAGCAGAATTACACGTTGATTCCGGTTGGGTGCCTGCTGACACTAACATTGATGCCTTTGAGGTCGCTATTCGTACCGTGTGCGAACCGATTTTTGAAAAACCATTATGTGAAATATCATTTGGGCATGTGTTACTGAATTTATTCAATACTGCACGTCGATTTAATATGGAAGTGCAGCCGCAGTTAGTATTATTACAAAAGACCTTACTTTATGTTGAAGGCCTTGGACGACAACTGTATCCACAGCTTGATTTGTGGGCGACGGCGAAACCATTTTTAGAAGATTGGATGTCGCGTCAAGTCGGGCCGCAAGCCATTATTGAGGCCGTAAAGAGTAAAGCACCATTTTGGGCTGAAAAGTTACCCGAATTACCTGAATTACTTTACGACAGTTTGCGCCAAGGCAAGGTTATGAACCAACGACTCGATACACTCTATGATAATTTCATGGATAGTCGGCGTAACCAAGGTAAGGCAAGATTTTATTTTGGTATTGGTGCCACCATGATGGTGTGTGCTGCCATACTTTTTGGTGATCATGTTACCACCTATCCTGCTATTGCAGCTGGAGCAGGATCGGTATTTTGGTTGCTAGGATGGCGAGCCTGTCGAAAGTAATCGATTCAGGTTTCGCCTATACTTATAGTTGCGTTTAACCAACGCACTCCGTTATTAACCACATAAAGCTGAGGTAAAATAAGCATGGGTGGTATCAGTATCTGGCAATTATTAATTATTGCACTGATCATTGTTCTGTTGTTCGGAACTAAGAAGTTACGCACATTGGGTGGCGACTTAGGCTCTGCCGTTAAGGGTTTCAAAAAAGCAATTGGTGATGAAGATTCAGCACCAGCAGCGAAAAAAGAAACACCTGATGCAGATTTTGAGCAGAAGAAAATTGCGGATGAGCAGCAAGCCGCTGATCAGACTAAAACGAGTCAAAAAGACAAAGAGCAGGTTTAAGACGTGTTTGATATCGGGTTCTGGGAGTTAGTGCTGATCTCCGTGGTGGGATTAGTAGTACTGGGGCCGGAACGTCTACCCGTTGCGATACGTACCGTATCGCAGTGGATAGGCGCTGCCCGTAATATGGCAAACTCAGTCAAAGATGAGTTGGCTCAAGAACTGAAAATTCAGGAACTACAAGCCAATTTAAAAAAAGCTGAGCAAATGGGAATGAAGGACATCGCACCTGAATTGCAAGAGTCGGTTGATGAACTTAAAAAAGTCGCTTCTGATGTGCAACGTCCCTATGCTGATAAAAACGAGCAACCCTCAGCAACGACTTCTAATAAGCAGGAATAAATTACATCACTATGTCGACTGTCGAAGATTCGCAGCCGTTATTCAGCCATTTACTTGAGCTGCGTACACGGATTCTGCGCTCTCTCATCAGCGTGCTGGTGGTTTTTGTCTGTATTGTTTGGTTTTCGAAAGACATTTACGCTTTTGTAGCTGCGCCTTTGGTTGAACGTATGCCAGTTGGTGCCACTATGATCGCAACTGATGTTGCGTCACCCTTCTTTACACCGATAAAACTCACTTTAGTTACCGCTGTGTTTATTGCTGTACCAATGATTTTGTATCAACTGTGGGCTTTTGTAGCGCCAGGTTTATACAAGCACGAACGTAAGCTTATTATGCCACTCTTGGTGTCCAGCTCATTGCTGTTTTATGCCGGTGTTGCGTTTGCTTATTTTGTTGTGTTTCCATTGGTGTTTAAGTTCTTTACCAGCGTCGCTCCACATGGAGTTGAAGTTGCAACAGATATTTCAAGTTATCTCGATTTCGTACTGTCGTTATTTATGGCATTTGGTATCGCTTTTGAGATTCCTGTAGCGATTATTCTGTTGTGTTGGACCGGTGCAACCGATCCTGAAACGTTACGCAGTAAACGCCCATATATTATTGTGGCCGCGTTTGTGGTTGGTATGTTGTTAACACCGCCTGATATTTTATCTCAGACTTTGTTAGCAGTACCAATGTGTTTGTTGTTTGAAGTCGGTTTATTCTTCTCACGTTTTTACATTCGTAAAGATGATGAAGACGAATACGACGATGACGAACAGCAAGACGTGAAGAGCATCAGCAAAGAATAGGGTTACAAGCCCTGTGATGATGAAAAAAACCGACATTAGTGTCGGTTTTTTTATAGCTGTAATAATGTCATGCTCAAGATAGTCAGTTAATGCTAGGCTCGATATACTGCTGATTATGATCATTGACTCGTTGGTGGATAAACAAATGATAGATATTGGCGTAAACCTTACCAATAGTCGGTTTGATAAAGATCGCGCAGAGGTTATTACACGTGCTCAAGCTGTTGGTGTTAAAGGACTGGTTATTACCGGCACCAGTATTGAAGAAAGTATTGCCGCTCAACAACTGGCTCAACAGTGGCCAAATTATTGTTATAGCACGGCAGGGGTACACCCTCATGATGCCAAATCGGTAACTGATTTAGCACTGCCGCAAATTCGCGCTTTAGCGCAGCTACCTGAGGTAGTAGCGATAGGTGAGTGTGGCTTAGATTTTAACCGTGATTTTTCGCCGCGTCCGCAACAAGAAGCCGTGTTTGAAGCGCAATTAGCGTTAGCAGCTGAATTAAATATGCCGGTGTTTATGCATTGCCGTGATGCCCATGAGCGTTTTTTAGCGATTCTAAAACCCTGGCGCGATAAATTACCCGCAGCAGTATTACATTGCTTTACTGGCTCACAACAAGCGTTAGACGATTGCTTGGCGCTTGATTTACATATTGGTATCACGGGTTGGATTTGCGATGAACGCCGTGGTACTGAGTTACGCCAGATTGTGAAATCGATTCCTAGTCAGCGGTTAATGATTGAAACCGATTGCCCATATTTATTGCCACGAGATTATCGTCCAAAGCCGAAATCTAGTCGTAATGAGCCGTTATATTTACCGCATATTGCAACAGTGATTGCCGAGTGTCGTGGTGAATCTACGACGCAAGTTGTCAATAACTCTTACCAAGTCAGCCAAGCTTTTTTTGCAATTTAATCCCACCCTAGTGATGTGAGTGATATTATCAATACTCATTAATCTGTAAGGAGTTTACCGTGTCTGTATCTATTCAAGGTGCGTTTCCTGGACGTCGTATGCGTCGAGTTCGCAAACATGATTTTAGTCGTCGTTTGATGGCGGAAAACCAGTTATCTGTTAATGATCTTATTTATCCGATGTTTGTTCTTGAAGGCACAGATCGTCGTGAAAATGTGGCTTCGATGCCGGGTATTGAGCGGTTATCGATTGATTTATTACTTGAAGAAGCTGCTTATATTGCTAGCCTTGGTGTGCCTGCAATCGCATTATTTCCAGTAGTATCACAACAGTTTAAGTCTGAGTTAGCAGAAGAAGCTTATAACGTTGATGGTTTAGTACAAACGGCAGTACGCGCGTTAAAAGCCCATGTACCAGAGCTCGGTGTGATCACTGATGTGGCGTTAGATCCGTTTACTATTCATGGTCAAGACGGCATTATTGATGATGAAGGTTATGTACTTAACGACATCACTACTGATATTTTGATCAAACAAGCATTATCGCACGCTGATGCTGGTGCGGATGTGATTGCACCTTCTGATATGATGGATGGCCGTATTGGCGCTATTCGTGAAGCATTAGAGCAAGCGGGTCATATTAATACGCAAATTATGGCTTACTCAGCTAAATATGCGTCAAATTACTATGGCCCGTTTCGTGATGCTGTCGGTTCAAGCGGTAATCTTAAAGGTGGTGATAAGAAAACTTATCAGATGGATCCTGCTAACAGTGATGAAGCATTGCATGAAGTGGCAATGGACATCAGTGAAGGTGCCGATATGGTGATGGTGAAACCGGGTATGCCATATTTAGATGTGGTACGTCGCGTTAAATCAGAGCTTCAAGTGCCGACATATGCTTACCAAGTGTCTGGTGAATATGCAATGCACATGGCTGCATTTCAAAATGGTTGGCTTAAAGAGCGTGAAACTGTAATGGAATCATTAATGTGCTTTAAGCGTGCAGGTGCTGATGGGGTGTTAACTTATTTCGCCAAAACTGTCGCAGAGTGGTTAGCGGCAGATGCTGCTGAGCGTGCTGAACATTTAAAAAAATAATCGATTAGATGTCGATAAAAAAGCGAGCTTGAGCTCGCTTTTTTTATGGCAAGTTAACGCTATGGTTTGACGTTTCGATTGATCGGATTTTGCAATGAGATCAAGGTTTCAGTCGATTGGACTTCCTCAATTGCTTGCAGTTTATTGATCAGTACATGCTGCAACTCTTCAATTGAGTGGCACATCAATTTGACGAAAATATTGTAAGCACCAGTGGTGTAATAAGCTTCTACCACTTCATCAAGTTGATTGAGTTTCTCAAGTGCTGAGTGATAATCACGCGCCGCATAAAGATTAATGCCAATAAAACAGCATACGTCATAGCCTAATAGTTTGGGGTTCACTATCACTTCTGTGCCGGTAATTATTTGAGAGGCACGCATTTTTTCAACCCGTACATGGACAGTGGCAGGGCTAACATTAAATCTTTTTGCCATTTCAGCGTAGGGTACTCGTGCATCTGTCATCAATGCGTTGAGAATATCGCGATCTAAATCATCGATGCGCACAGCTCCATTCATCACAATTCCTTTTTGGCTCGCTAAGTTATTCGCAGGCTGCGATCTTGGACTATCTTATCCTTATGTTAGGTGGTGATACCAGAGCCAAGCGTGATTTGTGGTGCTATAATTCGCCGCCTATAGCATCTATTTCCTATGATTGAGCGGAATAGAAAGTGTTTGATATCGGAGAATGCAGTGCAACTAGCCTTACTTTGTGAAGTTCCTCAACGTCAGTCTGAATTAGATCAACTCGCCTCCCGCTGGGGATTGACGCATGATGAGCACAGTTGCTTTGCGTTAGTATTAACCGCGAATCAACTCGAGTTGCGTAAGTTAGATGAACCTAAATTAGGGGCTGTTTTTGTCGATTTGGCCAGTGGTGCAGTAGCACATCGACGTAAATTTGGTGGTGGCCGCGGCCAGGCGATTGCTAAAGCGGTGGGATTGAAAAATGGTATCACTCCGACAGTGCTTGATGCGACAGCTGGTCTAGGACGTGATGCGTTTGTATTGGCTTCATTAGGTTGTAAAGTGCAATTGGTTGAGCGTCATCCGGTAGTAGCGGCATTGCTTGATGATGGTTTAGCCCGTGCTAAAGCAGATCCTGAAATTGGTCATTGGGTCAGTGAACGGATGCAATTACTGCACGCATCGAGCCAAGATGCTTTATTGCAATTAGCTGCCGATAAAGATTTTATTGCCCCTGAAGTTATTTACTTAGATCCAATGTATCCCCATAAAAAGAAATCAGCGTTAGTTAAAAAAGAAATGCGGGTTTTTCAGACCTTGGTTGGTGCCGATTTAGATGCGGATGAATTGTTTGCACCTGCGTATGCATTAGCCACCAAACGGATTGTGGTTAAGCGGCCAGATTATGCTGAATTTTTAGCCAATGCTAAGCCTTCGATGGCAATTGAAACCAAGAAAAACCGCTTTGATATTTATGTCAAAGCAGGCATGAAAACTAGCGATACTCAAAAATAAAAAGTTACACATTTTACACTCACGAATAGATTCATTACTGGAATTACGAATCATTATCGTTTAATGTCGTAATTCTGGTGAGTGTTGAGTGAGGATGCGTTGATGGTGAAGTCGTTGTGTAAGTATCGTCGTGCTGAAATTGCCGATCAATTTGCGACGATCACAAAAATTGTCAGTGAGCCAAAATTTATTTGTGCGAGCTGTACTCGAGTCGCGAGTGATAAAGACTATTTATGTAAGCCAAGCCGCTTAACCAATGCTATGCCTTCAACTGCAGTGCCAACGCCAGCCTCGGTTATCACTTTGGCAACATCAGCACCCGTGGCACCGGTGATTATGAATATTCATAGTTTGCCAAGGCCGACAGCTGTTGGTCAAAGTCGAATTGAGATGGTGAGTGTGGTTGAGCAAACCGAGGTTGTTGAACAGCCCGATGAATTGCTAAAGCAGACTGATAAACTTAAAAAATTAGCCAAGAAAAAGACCAAACAATTAAAAAAAGCTGCTAAAGCGGTGGCAAAATTTGATAAGCAATTACGTAAAACCAAGCAAGCGTTGGGATTAGCATAATGGTTTTTCAATAACGAATACCAATAAAAAAGCCTCCTTAGCGGAGGCTTTTTTATTGGTATTCATTAATCAGCGTGCTTAATTAATACAGCCATCATTACGCCAACAATTACTGACACCATAATACCTGAAACAATCAGCCAAGGAAGCATATCCATAACAGTTATCCAAATGTTAAATAAAAAGGGCAGAGTGGCTATTGAAACGTGTTTATCGCTTAGGAGCAATGGGGCAGATATACCTTGTAATGGCTGTTTACATTCAGAAACATGTTAATGTGAAAATTGTTATCCAGACGAAAAAAAAGCGCCATAAAGGCGCTTTTTTCAGCTTTAAAGCTTACGCTTGATCAGGTTTTGCCAATTGCAGTGCCTGACGTGAAACTTCAGCTGCAGCTTGTTTATCGCCAAGTTGCTCTAGAGCCGCAACCAGATGGGCGTAATCAGTTACATCGGGACGTATTGCCACGGCTTTTTCTAAGTGATCCTTTGCTGGTTGCCATTGTTTATCAGCCATTAGCATCTGCCCTAATGCACTTTGTAGGGCTGGGTTATTACTATTGTTAGCTAATAAGTCTTGCAGACTCACAATCGCAGGATGGCGATCTGGCAGAGTTAATTGTGGCATTAAGCTAATTAAGTTCTGCTCTGGATTTTTCTTGATGGCATCACGCAAGATAGGAAAGGCATCAGAATCTGCGTGGCGAACAATCATCTGCTTAACAAAACATGCTACTAAAGCAGGGTTATGTTTATCTTTACGGTTCATGCCGTTCCAATAGCTGATTAAACCATCACTACCGCTTTGCTGACTTAAGTGATGCATTTGACCGCATTGTGCCTGAATATCTAATTGCGTTTCTTCTGCAGCAGTAATCACACCAGCTTTTGTTAACTGAGGCAGTAGAGCTTGCAAAGCTTTCCAATCTTCTAACTGTAAATAGCATTGTTGTAATAAGTTCAGCACCATTGGGTTACGTGGGTTGTTTTGGTGAACGTCTTGCAAGGTTGCTAATGCTTGTTCAAATTGCTGTTGACGAATTTGAAGCTTGGCACGGGTTAATGATACCGCGAGGTTTTCTGTGTCTTGCTCTGCGGCCAGTTGTAAATACTGGTCACGTTGTTGAGTTTTACCAAGCCCTTGTGCAGCTTCTGCTGCGGCTAAGTAGTTTAGAATCGGTGCATCGCTGTATTTAGCTGACTTAGAAAGCATTTTTTCTGCCACTTTCCAATCACCTTCAGCAACTTTCAATAGTCCTTCGGCAGTATTACGGCGTGCTTTACGGACTTGACGGCCACTGAACCAACCACGGGTTGAGCTACCAAAAGAAAATAGGCGGCGCAGAATAAACTCAAGTACAAAAAAGATCGCAACGATAGCAATCGCGACAATAATAAGCGTGGTTAAACTCATCTCGATGGTTTGATTGGCAAACGAGATCAACACATAGCCTTGATGACCAGCAAGATCGGGGCTGACAATGATACCGGCAATCAGAGCGATGACCAATAACAACAATTTAATCATTATTTGGTTTCCTCTTTTGTTGTGGTTGAGTAGCTAACAACCGCTTTGTTATTTGCATCGGCATTCTGAGGTGTTGCGATTTGTTTGATGGGCTTTTTAACGGCATCTTTTACCGCAGGCGCAATAACTTTAATAGTCGGCTTATTGGCTTTAGGCGCTGGTGGCGTTGCTTTTTTTGCTGCTTCACCAATGGATGTCATCTTATTGCGCAATACTTGATTGACTAATTTGGTGATCATCGCCTGTGATTGTAGCTTGGCAGGATAATCAACGTTCACATTTTGTTGTTCTAGTTGCTGTAAGCCAGCAATAAAACTTTGTGTTTTCGGTGATGATAAGTCGTAGTACTGTTGCGCCCATTTAATCGCGGTTGCGATTGATTCACGATAAATAGTACCTTGATCACGGTATACTGCTGCAATTGCTGTCTCAAGCTTGTTGGTAATATTTTGCTGCAGATAGAAATCTTGCTGCGGTGACAATAGTGGTACTACACTGCCATCACGCTTACGGTAAGTAATAAAATGCTCACTAAAGTTCTTTAATGAGGTCATTAAATTATCTTTCCAATCATCAACCGACTGGCTTACAGTTGGGTTTTGTTGCGGCTCAGCTTTGGCTAATACAGCATTAGCTAATGGTAAGCTATCAATACTGTTTTCAAGGCTGTTAAGGCGTAATACGATGCCATCACGATCAACAACAGTGATTGATTTTAGCGCCGTGATGTCATTGCTCATTGCTTGACGTAGGCCTTTAAGACTTGGGTCATTAAGCTCAGCAATACGATGATCGGCAGCTTCCAATAATAAGGTTGCGCTGGTTACGTCATGCTCTAGCCATAACTTACGTCCAGCCATCTTAACCAAGTAATCCGCTTCTGCTAATAACCAATCATTAGGCTCTTGGCCTTTTAAATCGGCAATGGCTGTTTGAAGTGAATCAATCGATTTTTGCTGCTGACTAATGCCTTGTTCAACATTTTGTTGAGCTGTACGTAGTTCATTATTGACCATACCAAGGGTTTGCTGCTGATCAGCTTGCATGGCAGCTTTCATGGTCGCAATTTGTTGCTGAAGGGCGGCAACTTGCTGCTGTTGTTGTAGTCCTTGCTGATGACCGTGATAGTAAAGACCACCACCAAGAGCTAATACTAGTGCAATCGCAACCCAACCGGTTTTGCTACCAGATTTTTTTTGTTTAGTGGCTGGTGGCGCTGTTTTGGTTGTTTTTGAAGTAGTAACCGCAGGCTTATCTTTAGCTGATGGCGCAGCGGTTGGGT
Source organism: Photobacterium andalusiense (assembly GCF_900185625.1). Classification (GTDB taxonomy): domain Bacteria; phylum Pseudomonadota; class Gammaproteobacteria; order Enterobacterales; family Vibrionaceae; genus Photobacterium; species Photobacterium aquimaris. The sequence goes on along the minus strand of NZ_FYAJ01000010.1, from coordinate 69,433 downwards.
TTGTGTTTGTTGTTTTGTCTGTCATCCTAATTATTCCGTTAGCTTACGTTGCTTTTTAGGAACGTGAATAACGCCTGATTAGCGGCGCTTCCCACGGTGGAAATATGTCTGTAGCCAAGCGTCGATGCTTGATCTGCGACTCGTTGACTTGGTACGAAAAGGTGGCAATTATAAAACCAAGTCAAACTCTCTGTTGGGATCAATCCCGTTAAGTATATTAACTGTTCACTACTAGTGACAACTAGAGCCTGTATGTGCTGTTGTTGCCACTGTTGGACTAATGGTGTTGCATCGAGAGCAAGCCAGCAGCGTTGATAAGTCTCACAATAACTGACTTGGGCATGGCGAGCGGTTAATGCTTGATAGATTAACTCGCGTCCACCATTACCTCGTAAGATTAATACCCTACGTTGGCCAATATTAGCAAGTTCAGGTAACGCTAATAGCGCTTCGCTATCATGGCGCCCCTCAGGTGAACTCACTGGTTGTTGACAGGCTTTGGCTAATGCCGCTGCAGTCTTGTCGCCAACGGCTATATAATGCATGTTTTTTGGCCATTCTGCACCTTGTGATATCAAGTAATCAGCAGCAAAACGTACCGCATGATAGCTAACTGCAATGATATAATCACCTGGTTGCAGTTGTTGAATTTGTTCTATTAATCTATTTATATATTTCCCTTGCTGAACCTCAAGTAGAGGCTGAGCAATCGCGCTGATCCCCACTTGATTAAGTTGTGCGACCAATTGATCGCACTCTGGTGCTGGGCGGGTGATCAGCACTGTCATTAGGCGTTACCGTATAAACGATCAAGAATGTCTTTGGCCCCTTTAGCTAATAACTCATCAGCTAACGTTTCACCTAATTGCTCTGCCGCTGCAATTGGACCACTGATTTCAGCACGAACAATAACACTGCCATCGGGTTCGCCCACTAACGCACGTAGCCAAATACTATCGCCTTGTAGTTCTGAATAACTACCAATTGGCACTTGGCAACCACCTTGAAGACGGTTATTCATCGCACGCTCACACAGAACACGGGTTGCGGTCGGTTGGTGATTTAGCGGAGCAAGCAATTCGCGTACTCGTTGATCATTTAGACGACATTCAATACCTACAGCACCTTGACCTACGGCTGGTAAGCTCGTTTCTGGTGCAATTTCACTGCGAATACGATCGCTCATTTTAAGGCGTTTTAGTCCTGCTGCCGCTAAAATAATCGCATCATATTGGCCTTCATCAAGCTTACGTAGGCGAGTGTTCACATTACCACGTAGGTCGTTAACGATCAGATCTGGACGTTGAGCGCGCAATTGGCATTGGCGGCGTAGGCTTGACGTTCCAACAATCGCGCCTTGAGGTAAGTCATCAATAGAATCATAGTTATTTGACACAAAGGCATCACGTGGGTCTTCGCGCTCACAAATCGTGACTAACCCTAATCCCTCTGGAAATTCTACTGGCACATCTTTCATTGAGTGCACCGCGATATCTGCGCGACCTTCAAGCATAGCCACTTCAAGTTCTTTAACAAATAGGCCTTTACCGCCCACTTTTGCTAAAGGAGTATCTAAAATGATGTCGCCTTTTGTTACCATAGGCAGTAGTTCAACAACGAGCCCCGGATGAGCTTGTTCGAGTTCAGCTTTGACGAACTCAGCTTGCCACATGGCTAATGGGCTTTTGCGTGTAGCAATACGAATCGGTTGTGTTGTCATCATAGTAAAGAGGGTCCGTTAATCAAGGTTATGATTTTTTATGCTTAGTATCGTACCACTACCTAAGCATGGATGATAATTCGTGTATTGCGGTTCCTGATTTCAAGCGTTATTGTGTAGTCTGCTACAACACAAAATGTGATATTTATCGCAATAAGTCGTTGATCGGTTTCTAGTTGCAGTGTGATCAACTGTTGTTAGTTATTACCACGATGAATAGCCTAATAATCACGGATGAATCATAGACAGTTGTTACTGGGGCAAGCTTGGCATTATCTTTACCGTAGGTGTTAAAAATGATACATTGATCACGTTTTTTTCTTATTTTGAATAAAATTTACGCTATTAATGTCAAACTGCGGGCCGCACTAACACTGCTAGCTCTTGGAAGAGTAATTTGCAAAATTATATCAAGACGCTAAAAGGTAGACTGGACTCACTGACTGAGCTTCGTATTGAACGTGCACGCTTAGCAATGAATGAGCCGTCGGTACAGGTTTTTGATCTGTTACCTGTCTTATTACATTATAACCACCCAGCCTTGCCGGGGTATCTTGATCAACAAGTGCCTCAGGGAATTGCGCATTTTATCGTCACTGATGTGCAGCAGCAATTTGTTAATGATTGCGCTCGTAGTGCGGTAATGCCAGTTGAGCCATTAGTGGTTGATGACGCCGACTGCCCAATTACTGGTCTTTATGCCATGGGTAGTACCTCTTCTATGGGACAAAGTCTTACTAGTGATCTCGATATTTGGGTTTGCATTCCTACGTCATTAAATAGCCACAGTCGCGAAGCATTAGATCGTAAATGTCACTTAGTTTCCCAATGGGCGATGGAGCAAGGGGTTGAAGCTAACTTCTTTTTGATCGATGAAAATCGTTTTCGAGACAATTTTTCTGAGGCCATGACCGGTGAAAACTGTGGCTCAAGTCAGCATCTATTATTGCTTGATGAGTTTTATCGCTCAGCTGTCTGTTTAGCTGGATTACCTTTATTGTGGTTTATGGTGCCGCCAGAGATGGAAGAGTGCTATGACCAATATATCGATGATCTGGTAGCGAAAGGTTATATTCAACGCGACCAATGGATTGATTTTGGTGGCTTGATGCGCATTCCAGCTGAAGAGTATTTCGGTTCCAGTTTATGGCAGTTATACAAAAGTATCGACTCACCTTATAAATCTGTATTAAAAGCGATCCTACTTGAAGCCTATTCATGGGAATACCCACACACCCAATTATTAAGTCTTGATGCTAAGCGCCGCTTCTTTGCTGAAGATCGCAGTGAATACTGCATGGATGCTTATTATTTAATGCTTGAGAAAGTGACTCGTTATTTAGAGCGCATTGATGATCATCGTCGTCTCGATTTAGTCCGCCGCTGTTTCTATCTTAAAACCCATGAAAAATTAACTCGTAAGCCAACCTCTGGTTCTGTGGTATGGCGCCGACGTGCGCTGCAACATTTAACCGAGCAATGGCAATGGTCGACTGAAGTCGTGGCTGAACTTGATAATCGCCGTAATTGGAAGGTTGCTCAAGTAAAGCAGGCTCATAACGAGCTGCTTGATGCATTGATGCTCAGTTACCGAAATCTGATTCGTTTTGCACGCCGTAATGATATTACTTCGGCGATTAGCCCTGAAGATATCAGCATTCTGGCGCGTAAATTATATGCTGCGTTTGAGGTGCTACCTGGTAAGGTGACGCTATTAAACCCGCAAATATCACCGGATTTACATGAACCTGATCTGACGTTTATTCAAGTACCAGAAGGGCGAACTAATGCCGCGGGTTGGTATTTATATAAACAACCGATTGAAGCGAAATACATTTTAGGTCAACCACCGTTAGAACATAACCGCTATCTGTCAAAGTTAGTGGCATGGAGCTATTTTAATGGCTTGTTGACCGAATCGACCCACTTACACACAGTGGCGCGTAATGCTGATATGGATTTAGATAAACTGTATCAATTGGTGAGTGATATTCGTAATACCTTTCCAATTCGTCGTCCGCATCCAGGTTTACAAGCGTTATCTAGTCCGTGTGAAATTCGTCAATTAGGTTTGTTTGTTAATTTAGAAAATGATCCAACCACTGAGCTAAAAAATCGTTCAGTGCGATTTGATTTTAAAACCACTGATATTTTTAGCTATGGTCCTGAGCAAAAGTGCTTAGTCGGCAGTGTCGACTTGGTTTATCGTAACTCGTGGAATGAAGTACGTACTCTGAATTTCAGCGGTAACTATGCCATGCTAGATGCATTGAAAACCATGTTGGGTAAAATGCACCATGATGCGATTCCACCCGAAGCGATTGATGTGTTTTGTTACAGCAAACATATGCGTGGTTTAATTCGTAATGTGGTTTATCAGTTGGTGGCAGAGTGTATTGAAATGCGCCTAAAACCGGTTGAAGAGGAAAAGCGCCGTCGCTTTAAAGCGGTCCATATCGCTGATGAAACCTATGGTTTATTTTTTGAACGTCGTGGTGTTTCTGTACAACGACTTGAAAATTCAGTTGATTTTTATAGTTGTATTTCATCAAATAAAGTCAGTGATATACCTAAAGTGGTGATGGGGAAAACCGATGAACCGCATCCACCTGAAATTGTTGATGCTTATGCCAGTGAGGGTTTGATTCAGTTCTTTTTTGAAGATTGTGATCAAGGTTTCAATATTTATATTTTAGATGAAACCAACCAAATGGAAGTGTATCGCCAGTGCAATGGTAATAAAGATGAGATGGTGCATGGTGTGAACCGTTTTTATACTTCATCACAAGATCGTTTTAGCTATAGTGCGAATTTCATCAACTTCAATCTGCCGCAGTTTTACGATATTGCGCATAATGATAAAGGTGAATTGCAAGTATTGCCGTTTAAAAGTGGTCAAGTGGGTCGTCGTAATGACAATACTGAAGCAACAAATAACGGTATTAATCTTAATTAATGCTGTGAGTGTTAATTAACCTAGAAAAAAGCCTTCATTTTTTGAAGGCTTTTTTTATTGCAGCAATAAATCACATTGGCATTACCAAGTGACATTTTCACCTGCATGGAGGCTGCATTCTTGTTTAAGCAGTGCAAATAATTCTTTATCACTACGGGTGCAACGCCATTCGCTACCAGTGTATTTAAAATGGTAACCACCTGATTTTGAAGCTAACCATAGTTCGTGCAGTGGTTCTTGGCGGTTAATAACGATTTGGCTGCGGTTGGCAAACTCTAAAGTCAGCACATTACCTGTAGTTTCTGGTTCAATATCAACACCGGATTCATCGATGCCTTCTTCGATCTGCATTAGTGCTAGATCGGCCAGTTGGTGGAATTCAGTATCATTCATCCTATTGCGTCCTATTGCATTTCTTGTTCTTGGTGCGATTATAGAGGTCATTGGAATGATAATCACTGGCTTTGAATTATGCATAAAGGTTTATTAGCAATTTTGGTCTTCGGATCATTAATTTTAACTGGCTGTGGCCAAACAGGCCCACTTTACATGCCAAAAGATGCACCACAACAACATCAACCACAATAATAAGACCGCTGCGATGATGATTAAATAGCAGCTTAATAGTCAACAAGACAGGGAAGGAAAATAAGCATTGGATTATTTTAATTATCAGCAAGACGGACAACTATGGGCAGAAGAGGTGGCGTTAGCTGAATTGGCAGCACAATATGGTACGCCACTTTATGTTTATTCTCGCGCTACGCTTGAGCGCCATTGGCATGCATTTGATCAAGCTGTTGCCACTCAGCCGCATTTGATTTGCTATGCAGTGAAAGCAAACTCTAACCTGGGAGTGCTCAATGTGCTGGCACGATTAGGCTCAGGGTTTGATATTGTGTCGATGGGTGAGCTCGAGCGAGTATTGGCTGCTGGTGGTGATCCTGCCAAGGTGGTTTTTTCTGGTGTCGGTAAAACAGCGCTTGAAATGCAGCGTGCATTAGAGCTTGGGATTAAATGCTTTAATGTTGAATCGGAGCCTGAATTAGAGCGCTTAAATCATGTTGCGGGTCAATTAGGTAAAATCGCCCCGATTTCATTGCGCATTAACCCCGATGTTGATGCCAATACCCATCCATATATTTCAACGGGACTGCGAGACAATAAATTTGGTATTGCTCGTGAGCGAGCACTTGAAGTCTACCAATTAGCCCATCAATTACCTTATCTTAATGTGGTTGGAATGGATTGTCATATTGGCTCCCAGCTAACCGAAGTGCAGCCTTTTATTGATGCAACTGAACGATTGTTGGCATTAGTTGATGAGCTAAAATCGGTTGGAATAGAGATCAAACACTTAGATCTCGGTGGTGGCTTAGGGGTGACCTATAACGATGAGCAACCGCCATTACCGGCTGATTATGCGACCGCATTGTTAGCGCGCTTAGCCGCTTACCCGCAATTGGAATTAATTTTTGAGCCCGGCCGTGCTATTGCTGCCAATGCCGGAGTATTGCTGACCAAAGTTGAGTTTTTAAAGCATACTGAATATAAAAACTTTGCCATTGTCGATGCGGCGATGAATGATCTCATTCGACCGACTCTGTATTCCGCATGGCAAGATATTGTGCCGCTGATTCCCCGTCATGGTGAAACTCAGTGTTATGATCTGGTTGGGCCGATTTGTGAAACCGGTGATTTTATCGGTAAAGATCGTCATTTATGTTTAGCGCCCGATGACGTGCTTGCCGTTAGATCGGCAGGCGCTTATGGTTTCGTTATGGCATCTAACTATAATTCTCGTCCTCGCGTCGCTGAAGTGATGGTTGATGGTCAGCAAGTGTATTTGGTGCGTGCCCGCGAAACGCTAGAGCAACTTTGGCAACATGAATATCTTATTAAATGATTGTCGTCGCAACTGAAGCTTTAATAATTAAGGAACATCATGCAGATTAATTTTTCCAAAATGCATGGGCTGGGCAATGACTTTGTTGTTGTAGATTGTGTTACACAAAATGTATTTTTTTCGCCAGATGCGATTCGTCGTTTAGCGGATCGCCACCGCGGAATTGGTTTTGATCAGCTATTAGTGGTCGAACCGCCTTATGATCCTGAAACCGATTTTCATTACCGTATTTTTAATGCTGACGGCAGTGAAGTTGAGCAATGTGGTAATGGTGCCCGTTGTTTTGCTCGATTTGTGTCAATGAAAGGGCTAACCAATAAATACCATATTTCCGTGAGCACTAAAGCGGGAAAAATGGTGTTAAAACTTGAAAGCGATGGCCAAGTAACTGTGAATATGGGGGCGCCTAACTTTGAGCCCAATAAAATTCCGATGCGCGCTAAACAGGCTGAGAAAACTTACTTACTGCGAGTTGGTGAGCAAACGTTATTTTGTGGTGCAGTGAGTATGGGTAATCCACATTGCGTTACGATTGTTGATGACGTTGATACTGCGGCAGTTGAAAAACTAGGGCCGTTATTGGAATCACATGAGCGTTTTCCTGAGCGTGTTAATGCAGGTTTTATGCAAGTTATTGACCGTGGTACGGTGAAATTGCGAGTGTATGAACGCGGTGCAGGTGAAACTCAAGCTTGTGGCAGTGGTGCTTGTGCGGCAGTTGCGGTTGGTCGTAGCCAAGGCTTATTGGATGAAAATGTCAAAGTGAGTTTACCGGGCGGCGATTTATATATTCGCTGGGCTGGAGAAGGCAAACCATTGTTTATGACCGGCCCTGTGGCGCATGTTTTTGATGGTCAATTTATTCAATAGTGAAAGCTAACTGTTGTCATAAATATTAATGACACCAAGATTGAGGTTTATGTGAGTACGCTTCCTCGAAGTTTTGAACAACCCCTTGAACGTTTTTATGAATATTTGCGTAGCGAGCGTGAGCTTAGTTTGCACACTCAGCAAAATTATAAACGTCAATTAACCTGCATTGCAGAGCAATTACTAGAGCTTGGGGTTGAAAATTGGCAGCAAGTTGATGCGGGCTGGGTGCGCCAAATTGCCAGTAAAGGGATGCGTAATGGTTTAAAAGCCAGCAGCTTAGCAATGCGACTATCTGCACTGCGAAGCTTTTTTGATTACTTGGTACATCAGCAAGTGTTACCTGCCAACCCAGCCAAAGGAGTGGCAGCTCCTCGTAAAGCGCGACCATTACCTAAAAATTTAGACGTTGATGAAATGAATCAACTGCTAGAAGTGAATGATGATGATCCGTTGGCGATCCGTGATCGGGCAATGATGGAGTTAATGTACGGTGCGGGGTTACGTTTATCGGAATTGGTTAACTTAAATGTGCGTGATATTAACTTAAACAAAGGTGATCTACGGGTTATTGGTAAGGGTGATAAAGAGCGGATCGTCCCTTTTGCTGGTTTAGCGTGTGAGTGGGTAGGTAATTGGCTTAAAGTACGGGCTAATATTGCTCATGCTGATGAAACAGGTTTGTTTGTGTCTAAGCTTGGTCAACGTATTTCAAATCGCAATGTTCAAAAAAGAATGGCGGAATGGGGTCAAAAACAAGCAGTATCAAGTCATATAAATCCGCATAAATTACGCCACAGTTTTGCAACTCATATGTTGGAATCCAGTGGTGATCTACGTGCGGTACAAGAGTTATTGGGTCATGCCAATTTAACCACTACTCAAATCTATACCCATCTTGATTTTCAGCATCTAGCTAAAGTGTATGATGCAGCTCATCCGCGAGCCAAGCGTCGTTAGCGTTGGTTTGATTATTAATTACAGGAACAACCATGCAATTTTATCGTCACTTAGGCTCGATTCATGCACTGACATTTGATCTTGATGACACCCTTTATGATAACCATCCGGTGATTGTTCGAGCTGAACAAGCGATGTTTGATTGGTTAGCTCAGCTATTACCGTCCTCAACCATGATCAGTCGTGATGATTGGCAGCATCTTAAGCAGCAATTGGCTGTGATTGATCCTAGTTTGACGCATGATGTCAGCCAATGGCGTTATGAAACCTTAAAAATTGGTTTAATGCAATTAGGCTGGCGTTTACAAGCCGCTGAATTAGCAGCTCGGCAAGGGTTAGAGTTGGTGTTGGTTGAGCGTAATAAGGTTGATATACCTGCTGAAACCCATCGTGTGTTGGCATTATTGAGTGCACAGCTACCATTAGTGGCAATTACCAATGGTAATGTTGATCCTCAGCAAATCGGCTTGGCAAAATACTTCAGCGCTATCTATCAAGCCGGGCGTGATGGGTTAGCAAAACCGGCAGCAGATCTGTTTGAACATGCTATAAATTATTTAGGGCTGCCGCCACAACAGGTTTTACATGTTGGTGATCACTTGCGAACTGACGTTTTTGGCGCTAAGAAACACGGCCTACAAGCATGTTGGTATAATGATCAGCGCCGCACGTTAGCGACCTCTAATGTGAGCTGTTTACCTGATGTTGAAATTAACCATTTAGCAGAATTACTGCCGTTAATTGGTCTTCCTACACGCTAGGTTAACCGGGGGAATAACATTATTATTTGAGAGGATAATGATGAGCTTGACCTTGATTGAGCCAATGATCGAGTGATAATTTCCCCGCTCCCCAAAAGAGTGTAACCAGTAACATCATTCCCCATAACTGGTGATCATAAAACCCTTGCGGCCATAACGCGGGGTATGACACTACCGCAATAATATTAAACCCAAATAATAATGCTGCCATTGGTCGTGAAAATAAACCGAGTACTAAAAAAACTGGCACAATCAATTCAAGCGCAGTGCCGCTATAAGCAGCCCACAGCCAAGGTAGAACCGGCACCTGATATTCATATTCAAATAAATATAATGTGCTATCCCAACTGTTGTATTTAATTAGCCCTGATTTAAAAAAGGCAATCGCCACCCAGACTCGACTAAACAGTAATAATAACGGTTGTAGTGGCTGGGTGAGTTGTTGAAAAAGAGGGTCAATAGTACGTATAAAATTAATCATCGTTGTTCACCTCACCAATATCGTCAATTAAATGGTGGTGTAATAGCTGTGGCAGCAGTGCTAATTGTGATTCGGTGAGTGCGGCGATAGGGCGCTGTTGCAGGCAATCGTTCACCAACGCCATTAACTCTGTAGTAACGGTTTGTTGCCACAGTTGCCATTGGAAATGTTGCACCAATATAGCCTGCGGTTGATGAATATCCAGTGCTGCTAATTGTTGCTGTTGATGACTGCCATCAGTGTGATTAACGATCTTCCACAGTGTGCCTACTGCATATTGACTACTAAAAATATGGGTTGATATCGGTATATGAAAATAATAGCGCTGCAGATCAAGCGAATGTTGTGGCTGTTCCAGTTGGTGTAATTTCGCTAATGGTAGTGCGCCACTATGAGATGGTGATCGTGATACCACATCACACAACCATTCTAGTCGTGCCAGATCGACCAAATATGGCAAGCTTGAAACCAATGTTGGTTGAGCGGCAATGGTGTCGCTAAAGTGGTCACCATATAAAGTAACGTCCCCTTGTGGTAGCGGATAATTAAGAATGTGTTGCCGCGCTAATTGTTCAAAACACGCCTCACCAATCATGGCTTTCACGGTTGAATAGACGCTCTCTAATACCTCGGTTAAGCCAACGATAAAATTATTACAGTACAATTGCAGTCGTTGCTGAGCGCTAAAATGATCGCTGATCACCATCGTTGTTGCGGTGTGAGATTGATAATGTAACGCCGCTGCAAATTGGTGTTGTAACTGGTGCAGATTAGGCGCTGTTAATGATGCAGGCATGGGCGCGCTCCTTATCGACAATGGCTTGAGCCTTATTTGCTTCGGCCATTAATATCGCGAGGGTAGGAATATCAGTATCCCACTCAATTAAGGTGGCAGTATGGCTGCCATGACAGCGGATCCATTGTTGATATAACCGCCATACGGCATCACTCACGGGCTGGCTGTGAGTATCAATCCAGATTTCACCTTGAGGCAGATGTTTACGTATAAAGCCAGCAAGGTGTATTTCTTGCACTACGGTTGGGTCGATCGCGGCTAAATAGGTTTGGCAATCAAAGCCATGATTAAAGCTACTGACATAAATATTATTTAAATCTAATAACAGTCCGCAGCCCGTACGTTGCTGGACAGCCATTAAAAATTCCCATTCTGGAATGGTTGAATGTTGAAACTGTAAATAGCTCGATGGATTTTCAATCAGCATTTGTCGGTTTAATGTGTGCTGAACTTGATCGACTTTATTGCAAAAATTATCCAGAGCCTCTTCGGTATATGGTAACGGTAAGAGGTCGTTAAAGAATTGGCCATCAACAGAGCTCCAACTGAGGTGATCAGACACTAAAAAAGGGTCAACTTCGCTGATTAATTGCTTAAGTTGCTGTAAATGATCCACATTAAGCGGATCGGCTGAGCCCAATGACAGACCAATGCCATGACAACTAAGCGGATAGTCGGGCAAGAGCTGACGTAATTGTTGGCGTGCTAATGAATCAGGATTGAAATAGTTTTCACTGTGAATTTCTAACCAACCAAGGGCGGGTCGTTGAGTGATTATGTCTGCGATGTGAGGTGAGCGTAAGCCCACCCCAATCGGCTGTTGGGATGAAAAGCCCACCAAATTACATCTCCTTAGTTGAACCGCCATGAAGGCGATCGCACAATCCTTTAGGGACGACGACAAAGGCATCTTTTTGTGCATCTTCTTTCGCAGATCCCGCGCAAGAACTGGTTTTGGTGGCGCAATCATTTTTCCCTGCTTTAGCTACGCCATAACATTTTTCTTTTGCCATTTTTTTGCCCATTTCGTCTGCGACAGCCGTTGTTGAGGCAAGAGTACCGGCGAGTGCAATTAATCCTGTCATTGCTGATGCTAAGGCGATATTAGTCTTTTTCATGATGATTCCTTGATTATGATTGAGTGTTGGTTTGCGGTTGTAACTATTTTTTATGGCGTTAATACGCTCTTGGAATATACAGACAGGGCCAGAGCATAATTTATTTCACCTAAGTGTTAATTATTTTAATGGTAATGTTGATTTTATGTTTCTGAACTCTGCGAAAATCACCCCAAAGATATCGAAGCAATCTTTATTGGGGCTGGTATAATCATCACCATTGTATAAATAACCAGTAGATAGCGATGGACGTTTCACTTCTATTAGATGGCCTCAATGACAAACAACGCGAGGCGGTGGCTGCGCCGTTGGGTAATCACCTAGTATTGGCGGGAGCAGGCAGCGGCAAAACCCGTGTGCTAGTGCATCGTATTGCTTGGTTGTTAGCGGTTGAACAAGCTTCGCCATATTCAATAATGTCGGTAACATTTACCAATAAAGCCGCTGCTGAAATGCGGGGGCGGATTAATGAATTAATGCATGGCTCTAGTTCAGGGATGTGGAATGGCACTTTCCATGGTCTTTGTCATCGCATGTTACGTGCCCATTATTTGGATGCGCGTTTACCTGAAGATTTTAATATTTTAGATTCTGATGATCAGATGCGATTGTTACGTCGGCTGATTAAAGCGCAGAATTTAGATGAAAAGCATTGGCCTGCACGTCAAGGTGCTTGGTATATCAATGCCAAGAAAGATGAGGGGTTACGCCCACAGCACGTTGAAACCTATAACGATCCGGTTGAACAAACCTGGTTGCGAATTTACACCGCTTATCAGGAAGCGTGTGATCGTGCTGGCATGGTCGACTTTGCTGAATTATTACTGCGTTCGTTTGAATTATTGCGTGATAACAAACATATTCGTGACCATTATCAAGCGCGCTTTAAACATATTTTGGTGGATGAGTTTCAAGACACCAACAATATTCAATTTGCATGGCTACGATTAATGGCTGGCGCTGATTGTCATGTGATGATTGTCGGTGATGATGACCAATCTATTTATGGTTGGCGTGGCGCGCAAGTTGAAAACATTCAACGTTTTCTTAATGATTTCAGTAATGCTTCGTCAATATTTTTGGAACAAAATTACCGTTCAACAGGTAATATTCTAAATGCTGCCAATGAGCTCATTGCCAATAATACTGAGCGTATGGGTAAGAAGTTATGGACAGAAGACGGCGATGGCGAGCCAATCTCGTTATATTCTGCCTTTAATGAACTTGATGAAGCGCGATTTGCGGTTGGTAAAATTAAAGAGTGGCGTGAGCAAGGGGGGAGCCTTAGTGATACTGCCTTCTTATACCGTAGTAATGCTCAATCGCGAGTATTAGAAGAAGCGTTAATTCAAGCAGGAATGCCATATCGTATTTATGGCGGCATGCGTTTCTTTGAGCGCCAAGAAATTAAAGATGCACTGTCTTATTTGCGTTTGATCAGCAACCGTAACGACGATGCTTCCTTTGAGCGAGTAGTGAATACGCCGACCCGTGGTCTAGGGGATCGTACCCTTGAAACCATTCGTATTACCGCTCGTGATCGTGGTTTAACCATGTGGCAATCGAGCTTAGCATTGCTTGATGAAAAAGTGCTGGCTGGACGGGCTGCTAACGCACTGCAGCGCTTTATAGAATTGATTAATGCGCTTGAAGATGACACTGCTGAATTGCCGATGTATCAACAAACCGATGATGTGATTCGTCATTCCGGTTTACGCGCTATGTATGAGCAAGAAAAAGGTGAAAAAGCTCAAGCACGGATCGAGAACTTAGAAGAATTGGTCACCGCAACGCGTCAGTTTGAAATTCCTGAAGAGGCGGCTGAAATGAGTCCGTTATCTGCTTTCTTAGCTCACGCAGCGTTAGAAGCGGGTGATGGTCAGGCTGATGCCTTTGAAGATGCGGTGCAGCTAATGACGATGCACAGTGCCAAAGGTCTAGAGTTTCCAATCGTATTTATGGTCGGTGTTGAAGAAGGAATGTTCCCAAGCTCACGTACCATTGAAGAAGCTGATCGGTTAGAAGAAGAGCGTCGCTTGTGCTATGTCGGTATGACACGCGCAATGAAGAAGCTGTATATCACTTATGCAGAAATGCGACGTTTATACGGCAAAGATAATTTTCATAAACCATCGCGCTTTATTCGTGAAATTCCAGAACAGTACGTTGAGGAAGTGCGAATGAAAGCACAGGTTTCACGACCTGTGAGCAGTGGACGTTTCAGCCAAACTCAAGTTAATAATAACTTCAATGAAACCGGGTTTAGTTTAGGCCAGCGAGTGCAACATCCTAAATTTGGTGAAGGGACGATCATTAACTTTGAAGGTAGTGGTGCTCAAAGTCGCGTCCAAGTGGCCTTTAATGGTGAAGGTATTAAGTGGCTAGTAACTCAATACGCTAAGTTAACTGCGCTATAACGACAGTTACAACAATAAGCCCGTGAGTGATTAATTTTATGGTTAATCACTCACGGGCTTTTTTGTGCTTATTGGGCGATGACCTTGCCTTCACGGCGAGGATCGGCAGCCCCGATCAACTGCTTAGGTGCAATACTGATCGCTTGAATGCCTGAGTTAAGATCTTTGACAACAGTTTTATAGCCTAATTTTTCAAATTTAGGTGCCCATGCGGTGGCCGTGGTGTGCTGTTCTAATTCAAAGCTACCAAAGCGGTTATTGATATTGGGCAAATTAATCGCTTGCTGTAAGTCCATTCCCCAATCAATGTAAGCCACTAAAGTTTTAGCAATATAACCAATAATTTGGCTACCACCTGGAGAGCCAATAGCTAATACTGGTTGATTATTATGCATCACAATTGTCGGTGCCATTGATGAACGAGGGCGCTTACCGGGCTCAATACGATTAGCAATTGGTCGGCCATCAATGTGGCTTCGAAATGAAAAATCGGTTAATTCATTATTAAGTAGGAATCCGCCGACCATTAATCGCGAACCAAAACTGTTTTCAATGGTAGAGGTCATCGAGACCACATTGCCTTGGGTATCAACAATCGAAAAATGGGTGGTTGAGGGTAACTCGATCGCTTCATTGGTGGCTAGTTGCTGACTCGCATGCTCCCAAGGTGGTAATCCCGGCTCGACCGTGGTTAATTTTTTATTGGAGGCCAATAATTGCGCTCGTTGTTGAATGTAATTGGGATCGAGCAAGCCTTTAGTTGGCATCGGCACATAGTCACTGTCAGCCATATAACGACCACGATCGGCAAATGCTAATCGTGATGCATCACCAATTAAACGCCAACTGTTGACATCATTGGCGCCCATTTTTGCTAACGGATAATGGTTAAGCATCGCCATAATCTGGCCAAGAGTTAACGCGCCAGAACTTGGAGGGCCCATGCCGCAAATTTGATATTGACGATAAGGTGCACATACTGGCGCCCGTTGTTTAACCTTATAACTGGCTAAATCAATGCTACTTAGAACCCCCGGATTACCCATGGCATTTTGTACTGTATTAACAATCTCGCGCGCAATATCCCCTTGATAAAAGGCTTTTTGGCCATAATCAGCAATTTTTCGTAACGTATTGGCATAAGCGTGATTGATTAACCGTTGTCCGGCTTGAATCGGTTGATCTTGGGTATCAAAAAAATAGGCCTTGGTTACAGGCCAACGTTGCAAATTAGTGGCATCTTTAGCCACTAATGCTGCTAAACGAGGGCTAACAATAAACCCTTGCTGGGCTAATTTGATCGCTGGTTGAAATAACTTTTTCCATTCCAACTGACCGTATTGCTGGTGGCTATTCCACAATAATTTAATTGTGCCAGGGGTGCCGACAGAGCGTCCGCCAACGACCGCATCATAAAATGCCAGTGGTTGGCCTTTTTTATCTTGAAATAGACGTGGTGTTACTGCAAAAGGCGCAGTTTCACGGCCGTCAAAGGTGGTCATTTGGTGGTTATCATTATTCCAATAAACTAAAAAGCCACCGCCACCAATACCAGATGATTGTGGTTCAACCAAACCCAATACTAGTTGGGTAGCAACCATCGCATCAATGGCATTGCCTCCTTGACGTAGCATCTCTGCACCCGCCTCACTGGCATAATGATTGGCTGTAGCAATCATCCATTGCTGACCGTTCACGAGGTGTGATTGTTGGTTGGCGACACTTGTTTCTGGTGTAATGCTATCGCTAATTTGCTGTGCCGTTGCAGAAAAAATAGGGCCTGCACAGCTACAAACAGTCAATAAACGTAATAGTAATGGCGATATTTTTAGCATAACAGATCCTTGTAATCAGTGGCGCAACAGTGGTGGACGCTATGTAGCCTTTTAATGTGGTTAATGATGGCAGAAAAAACAGCGTATATCCCATTATTTTTAAATATTATTGGTCGGAATATTAATTAAAGATGTGATATTTAATCAATTTGATGCTTTTCATGGTTGCTAGTTAACAAATACCCCTAATAAGTCTTATTTTTAGCGATTAAAAAACCATTTTAAATTATAGAGTGTTGAATAAGTAACCATTGTGATTGATACGGAAGTTATTTTTTATTGTCTTATTAATTAATTAGTTATTTGATTATTTTTAAGCGGTGACAATTTTATCAATGAAATGTTAGTGCTTATTTTTAATAAATAACGGCATAGTTGAATATTGAGGCTGAAGTAGCTATTGATAGTCATTGCTTTAAACCCGATATAACTTGGTGAGCCGAGTAAGTGGAATGATGGCATCATTTACTGAGCAAGGTAGTAATGGTATCAACGAATGGTCAGTCATCTTGGCCTTATTCGCATCCGACCGTGATTTAGGTATAGAATGGCAGCCCTGTTTAGCGAAGAGTCTTACTATGTCAGCTGTTGCCCCTCTGCCTGTGTCGTCATTATTATTATCCAGCCAAGAAATTTTGCAGGATGTATTTGGCTATCAACAATTTAGGCAAGGACAGCAAGCGGTGATTGAGGCAATCACTACTGGCAACGATTGTTTGGTTATTATGCCGACCGGTGGCGGTAAATCATTGTGTTATCAAATTCCGGCGTTAATGCTACCAGGATTAACCTTGGTAATTTCACCGCTTATTTCATTGATGAAAGATCAGGTGGATCAGCTTAATGCCAATGGTGTCAGTGCTGGATGTATCCATTCGGCGATGTCACGTGAAGAGATTCAAGCAACGTTTGATGCGATGCAAAAGGGTGAGTTACAGCTGGTTTATGCTTCACCTGAACGAGTATTAATGCGCGATTTTCTTGATCGTTTGCAGCAACTTGATTTGGCGATGGTAGCTGTCGATGAAGCTCACTGTGTTTCTCAGTGGGGACATGATTTTCGACCTGAATATGCCGCTCTAGGGGTACTTAAACAGCAATTTTCACCGTTACCGGTAATGGCATTAACCGCTACCGCAGATGACGCCACTCGGCATGATATCGTTAGTCGGTTAGGATTAAACGACCCCCATTGTTATTTGGGAAGTTTCGATCGACCCAATATTCGCTATACCTTATGGGAAAAACATAAACCGCAACAGCAATTGAACCAGTATTTAGCGACTGTTCGCGGCCAGTGCGGAATTATTTATTGTAATAGCCGTAAGAAAGTGGAACAGATCAGCGAAAAATTGTGTCACAGCGGTATTCGTGCTGCGGCATATCACGCCGGTATGGAACATCAACAACGGGTAGCAGTACAAGATGCTTTTCAGCGGGATGATATTCATGTGGTTGTTGCCACCGTGGCGTTTGGAATGGGGATCAATAAACCCAATGTGCGGTTTGTGGTTCATTTTGATATTCCACGTAACATTGAATCGTATTACCAAGAAACAGGACGAGCAGGGCGCGATGGTTTACCCGCAGAAGCATTACTGCTTTATGATCCCGCTGATTTAGCTTGGTTACGACGTTGTGTTGATGAAAAACCCAATGATGCTCAGCGGGATGTTGAATTACATAAGTTGCATGCTATGGGGGCGTTTGCTCAAGCACAAAGTTGCCGTCGCCAAGTGTTGTTGCATTACTTTGGTGAAGAGTTGCGCCAAGGATGCGGTAATTGCGACGTATGTCTTGATCCTCCGCAACAGTTTGATGCGGTAGAAGCGGCTCAAAAAGCGTTGTCATGTGTGTATCGCGTTAATCAGAACTTTGGAATTACCTATGTGGTTGATGTACTGCGGGGAATGCAAAATCAACGTATTCGTGAATATGGTCATGATAAATTAACCACTTATGGTATTGGACGTGAATATAGTCATGAATATTGGGTCAGCATTTTACGCCAACTGATCCATCGTGGATTTTTAACTCAAAATATAAGCCGTAATTCAGTGTTGCAACTGACCCAGCAAGCGCGACCGTTATTAAGAGCCGAAATGGCATTATCTTTGGCGGTGCCGCGGTTAGATAGCGCAGTACGGAGCAGTAAAGTTGATCGAATGGCTAATCGCCAATACGATAAAAAGCTATTTGCCAAGTTACGAAAATTACGCAAAGCGATTGCGGATGAAGAAGATCTGCCACCTTATGTAGTATTTAATGATGCTAGCTTGATGGAAATGGCAGAGCGGTTACCGAGCTCAAAAGGCGACTTTTTAGCGATAAACGGTGTCGGTCAGCGCAAGTTAGACAAATTTGGGGTGGTATTTTTACAATTGATTGGCGACCACTTAATGGCCATTGATGAGCATAATTAATGGAAGTGAATAATGGACTATGATTTTAGCCGCACAGTAATAAACCTTGAATTAGGTACGTTAGTGGTGACTCCTACAGCGTTTGAATTTGATGATTTTGCTACGATTGCAGCCGTATTATTGGTTCGCTTAGATGCCAAAGTCATTGATAAAGAGCCAAGTGCAGACTTGCAACAGTGGCTAATTGATGTTGATGGGTGTCAGTTGTTACTTAAAGCTGAGCATTACACCGCATCAATGTGGTTGGAACTTTTAGTACTCAGTGAAATCGATGATTTAATTTTTATACAACAGTTATTGTCTCGCCACTAGGCAAATTAATGCTGTGCTGTATAATCGCCGCCCTGGTGTTGCAGGCGGTAGTTATCATCTGCAATGAAATGTTTGGGTTCCCTCCCCCCAATGACAAAAAGGTCTTACATGACTGCTTTATCCAACGCAACAATATCTAATACAACCACAACTGCTTTTACCTCAGCGCAACAACACAAAGCGTTATCGTATTTGGTGGCTTTTCATTTATTAGTGATTGCCTCAAGTAATTATCTGGTTCAATTACCGTTTACTGTTTTTGGTTATCACACCACATGGGGAGCATTTACTTTTCCGTTTATTTTTCTTGCGACTGATTTAACTGTGCGTATTTTTGGTGCAGCGATGGCGCGTAAAATAATTTGGCGAGTAATGGCACCGGCATTAATTGTGTCTTATGTGCTATCAGTATTGTTCTTTAAAGGACAATATCAAGGGTTTGCCCATCTTACGGAATTTAATTTGTTTGTGGCTCGTATTGCGATTGCCAGTTTTATGGCATACCTATTGGGGCAAATATTGGATGTATCGGTATTTAACCGCCTTCGTCAAATGAAGCAATGGTGGATTGCACCAACAGCGTCGACCATTATCGGTAATGCACTTGATACCCTCGCTTTTTTCAGTATTGCGTTTTACCACAGCCCAGATGCTTTTATGGCTCAAAACTGGACTGAAATCGCGCTAGTGGATTACAGTTTTAAATTAATTATTAGTCTTGGTTTGTTTGTGCCTTTGTATGGGGTGCTACTTAATTATTTAATCAATAAGCTAACGACATTAAAACAGCCCTCACTTACTGACACTGCTAGCGTTATTAAATAACTAGTGACTGTTTTAGCATCAACAAAAAATCGGCTGCGGCCGATTTTTTTATTGAATCAAAGGCGACTAAATAATAACTGTAAGTGAGACGATAGATGAAATCTTTCATTACAAATGAAAATTATTCTCAATTAAATGTTGCAACTTAGTTGAGAATGGTTATTATTAACATGCTTTCAGTGCTAGAGAAAACGTTTTTCTAGTGGTTGATGGCACGACATTGCTCACATTGCTTCCAGTGTACTTCAGCTTGGTAACGGTGCTTAGTGTAGGGCTAAAAACCAATTACTACTTCTGCTGAGCGGCGCATCACACAGTGCGCCGCTTTTTCTTTTTTAAGCGTTTAATATTTCTTATTACGTTTAGGCTAACTTTATTAACTCTTGTACCAGTTTATTGATCCCTATAGCAGCTTCACTGATATTGGTTGCCAGCATATAGGCAGGTGTTGTTAATAGACGTCGTTTTTGGTCAAGCACAAAATCATCAACAGGGCATAATACATGTTCGCCACCCATGGTGTTAAATGCGGCCGCAGTGTCAGGATCATTACCGATCGTCGCTTTTGCGCCGGGGCCATAGATCTGGGGGATCAAGGTTGGCGCAATACATAAATAGGCCGCAGGTTTATTGGCTTGAGCAAAAGCTTGGCAGGCTTGTTTTACGTCTTCGTTGATCTGACATGCACTGCCGTGAAGCGCAAAGTCAGATAAATTTTTAGCAACACCAAATCCGCCAGGGACGAGCAGTGCATCATAGTCATTAATATTTAACTGGCTGACATCAGATATATTGCCACGTGCAATACGTGCCGATTCAACTAAAACGTTACGTATTTCATGACTGACTTCGCCATTTATGTGATTAATGACGTGATGTTGATCAATGTTGGGAGCAAAGCAGTGCCAGCTTGCTCCTTGTTGTTCTATTGCCAATAAAGCTAATACTGCCTCATGGATTTCGGTTCCATCAAATACGCCTGAACCGCTTAAAATTACCGCAATTTTCTTCATAATGGCATCCTAACTAATCAAATATGCTTATATTGTTGTAATTATGGGCTTGGTTAAGATTATCAAACTGATGTTGTCCACAATCAATGATCAATATCGGATCGAGGATCTAAATCCGGTTACCTTATTAAGTATATGAAAATAAATACAATCATGAGTAATTTTTATTTTTACATAAAAAACGATCAACTGGTGTAAATTAAATACTAACAAAGTTATCCACAGAAAATGGCTGAATAACGCAAAACAGCAGTTAACAGTTGCGGTTTGGCATGGCATTCTAGTCAATATTGCTTTTTTTCTGTGGTGTAGGGGTAAATTTGGTCGATAATAGACCTAACCTGAACTACTTTCGCTTGGATATAAGAATAACCCTATGGCTACGATTCCTGAAAATCCATTGATCCTCATTGATGGATCCTCTTATCTTTATCGCGCTTATCATGCGGCGCCTAATTTCACTAATTCTGATGGTGAACCGACGGGTGCAATTTACGGTGTGGTTAACATGCTGCGCAGTATGCTGCGTCAGTTTTCGACTGATCGTATAGCAGTTATCTTTGATGCTAAAGGTAAAACATTCCGTGATGATATTTACCCTGAGTATAAAGCCAATCGTCCACCGATGCCGGATGATCTTCGCGGTCAGATAGAGCCATTACATGCAGTGATCAAAGCGATGGGATTACCATTGATCGCGATCTCTGGGGTTGAAGCTGATGATGTGATCGGTACTCTAGCAACACAGGCGTCACAACAAGGTATGCCAGTATTAATCAGTACTGGTGATAAAGACATGGCTCAGTTAGTTGATCAAAACGTTACTTTGATCAACACCATGACTGATGTAGTGATGGATCCTGCTGGTGTTGTGGATAAGTTTGGTATTGGTCCTGAGTTGATCATCGATTACTTAGCTCTAATGGGAGATAAAGTTGATAATATTCCTGGCGTACCAGGGGTTGGAGAGAAAACGGCTAAGGCGTTATTAACTGGTGTTGGTGGTTTAGATGCGCTGTATGCCAACCTTGATGATATTGCACCACTAGGTTTTCGTGGCTCAAAAACAATGGCGAAAAAGCTGCTTGATAATAAAGAAGCCGCTTATATGTCTTATAAACTGGCGACAATTAAGCTTGATGTGGAATTAGAGCTGACACCAGAGCAATTATGTAAAGGTGTACCTGATACCGATGCATTGACTGAATTGTTTGGTAAATTACAGTTCCGTCGCTGGCTAACCGAAATGTTGGATGGCAGTGATGGCCGCATTGTAGCTGATGAAAGTGCAGCAACAACATCGGCGGAGCCAACTGTGGTTGCCCCAACGATTGATCGTAGTGGTTATGAAACCGTATTGGATCAAGCCAGTTTTAATGGTTGGTTAACCCAGCTAAAAAATGCCGATGTGTTTGCATTTGATACTGAGACCGATGGTCTTGATTACATGACAGCGAATCTGATTGGGGTGTCATTTGCGGTTGAAGAAGGTAAAGCTGCTTATGTGCCAGTCGCTCATGATTATCTTGATGCGCCAGCGCAACTCGATCGTGATTGGGTGTTAGCGCAATTAAAGCCATTATTAGAAGATAAAAACCTTGCTAAAGTCGGACAAAATTTAAAATTTGATGCCAGTATTGTCGCGCGATATGGCATTGATATGCAGGGTATTCAATTTGATACCATGCTTGAATCTTATGTCTATAACAGCGTTGTTGGTCGTCATGATATGGACAGCCTAGCGTTGCGTTACCTTGAGCATAAAAACATTAGTTTTGAAGATATCGCGGGTAAAGGTAAGAAACAATTAACCTTTAATCAAATCGACCTTGAGCAAGCAGGCCCTTATGCTGCAGAAGATGCGGATATTACGCTACGTTTACACCATGCGTTATACCCAAAAGTTGCCGCTGATACCAAGCTTAAAAAAGTGTTTGAAACAATTGAAATGCCGTTAGTGCCGGTGTTATCACGCATGGAACGTATGGGTGTGTACATTGATAGTACGTTGCTTGGCGCGCAATCAATAGAATTAGCGCAACGATTAGATGAAATCGAAAAACTGGCTTATGAGCTAGCAGGTGAAGAGTTTAATTTAAGTTCACCGAAACAATTACAAGCTATTCTATTTGAAAAAATGGGCTTGCCTGTCATCAAAAAAACCCCTTCAGGTACACCTTCAACCAATGAAGAAGTACTACAAGAATTAGCGTTAGATTACCCATTACCGAAATTATTATTAGAATACCGTGGCTTAGCAAAACTAAAATCGACTTATACCGATAAGTTACCAAAGATGGTTAATGTTGCGACAGGTCGTGTCCATACTTCTTATCATCAATCTGGAACAGTAACTGGACGTTTATCATCTAGTGAGCCTAACCTGCAAAATATTCCGGTTCGTAACCAAGAAGGGCGTCGTATTCGTCAAGCCTTTGTCGCTAAACCGGGTTATAAAATTCTGGCTGTCGATTATTCTCAAATTGAATTACGTATTATGGCGCACCTTTCTGGTGACGAGGCGTTACTGAATGCATTTAGAGAAGGTAAGGATATTCACGCCGCAACAGCCGCTGAGATTTTAGGGCTAGCAATTGATGATGTAACGACAGAACAACGTCGACGCGCTAAGGCAATTAACTTTGGTTTAATTTACGGCATGAGTGCGTTTGGTTTAGCTAAACAACTCGATATGGGACGTAATGAAGCGCAAGATTACATGAATGTGTATTTTGAGCGTTACCCGGGTGTTTTAGAATATATGGAAAGCACGCGTAATAATGCGGCAGAGCAGGGTTATGTTGAAACACTGTTTGGTCGTCGTTTATATCTTCCTGATATTAAAGCGCGTAATGGTCTACGTCGTAAGGCTGCTGAACGTGCAGCGATTAACGCACCAATGCAAGGTACAGCAGCTGATATTATTAAATTAGCCATGATTGCGGTTGATGAGTGGGTGCAGCAGCAACCTCAAGATCAGGTGAGTTTATTAATGCAAGTACACGATGAATTAGTGTTTGAAGTCGAAGCTTCAGCGTTAGACAGTGTGACGGCAAAAGTTCGCCAATTGATGGAGCAAGCGGCAACGTTAGCGGTACCATTAATTGCTGAGGCAGGTAGTGGTGATAACTGGGATCAGGCTCATTAATTTAAATGAGGATTGATTGCTAAAAGATAATAGCTGATCAAGTATCAGCTATTTTTTTGTTAAAAATAAGAACAGTTATGTAAAAATTACTTACAAAACTATGAAAAAAAATTACGACAAAGACTTCCAAAAAATGAACGATTGATATACAGTTAGTGATGTAGGGTACAGAGGTAAGATGTTCTATCTTTCAGACCTTTTGTTTCACGTTATTGGATTTGGCTGATTCAGCTGCCCCGGTCTATTTATTGGACCGGGGCGTTTTTTATTGTGCTAATGTAAAAATTCTCCTCGTTATACTGACTTTTCACTTCGACCTTGCGGCCGCTCCTGATTGTTGTTTATTTATTATTAATGTCATTTTCTGACTATTTATCAATCAGAATGCATAAAACCGATGGTTTTTTGTGATTTAAACCGATCGTTCAGGCCTTTATTCATCACTGTTTGTCATCGCTCTATGTTTGTTTATGTGTTTTTTAGAGTAAATACTTTAAATTTAAAATGGGCGGGCTATAATAGTAATAGCTTCTTGTTCATATTTGATTTTGTTGGTTAGTCAACATGACTAGCAGACGAGCAAAGACATGAAATAGCCATTCTCGGTATTGAGGATGGCTTTTTTTTTGGTTTTTTTTTGAGCAATAGATGATGTAATTAAATTCCATAAATATTTTAAATTATTAACAAATGGTGAACTTGTTTTTTAATTAAAATAATGTGTTGTAATCAATAATATTTACCGATTTAAATAAGGGAATAAGAGCGGTGGTGTGGGGAATGTCGCAAAACGACCAAATAAAGCGGAATCTGGTAAGTGTAGAGGTTGCGTTAGCTAATGAAATCATCAATTCTGCAATGACAATAACAACAACCTCTTAATTCTCTCTGCATTACCCCACCGATGGTGGTGGGGAATTTTTAAGCATGTTTAGTGGTGTGAATATTTATAGGTTTTATTCTGCCGATGGCAAATTAAAAACTTCACTATCGTCTGCTGCAAGTACACGTTGACGCTCTAATTCTGGAGCATACCACTCATCAAGTTTACGACGAACTTGATCAACGCCAATGCCTTTCAGTGAAGAGAAAGCTTCAACTTGAACGTTACCGCCAAAATCTTTCGACATTTCACGGATCTTTAATACTTGTGTTTTACGCGCACCACTCTTTAATTTGTCAGCTTTAGTTAATAGCACTAAAACAGGCAAACTACTTTCAATTGCCCAATTGATCATTTGCTGATCAAGATCTTTCATTGGGTGACGAATATCCATTAATACCACTAAGCCTTGTAAACATTCACGGCGTTGTAGGTATTCACCTAATGCTTTCTGCCATTTTAATTTAAGCTCAAGGGGTACTTGTGCAAAACCGTAGCCAGGTAAGTCAATTAAGTTACAGCCATTAATGACTTCAAACATATTAATTAATTGAGTACGGCCTGGGGTTTTTGAAGTACGAGCCAAACCTTTTTGATCAGTTAGGCGGTTTAGTGCACTTGATTTACCGGCATTGGAGCGACCAGCAAATGCGATCTCAACGCCGACATCTTGTGGCAAGTGACGAATATCCGGTGCACTTGTAATAAAACTGGTATTTCTATAGTTGAGAGGTTGATTCACTGTTAACTCCGTCAAGCCCTCAGATTGTAAAATGAGCGCTTTTTTGTGAAATTGTCTAAGATATATTAAACCGTGTTTGGTTTATGGTCGTATTGTATACCATGTTACTGAGCATTACTTGTGGTACGGAAGCCCTATAATTATAAATGGAATATCATGAAAAAATTAGTCTTAATATTCACACTGGTTGCGAGTTCTTCAGCGTGGGCACAAGGTGATATCAATGCTGGTAAGTTAAAGGCTGCCACCTGTGTTGCATGTCATGGTAGCGATGGGAATGCAACTATTACGCAATATCCTAAATTAGCTGGTCAACATGCTGATTATATAGTGAAACAGTTAGCTGATTATAAATTAGCATTCACTACCGAAGGAACTCAAGGTCGCAATAACGCCATTATGGCAGGCATGGCTGCTGGATTATCAGCTACCGATATGGCCGATCTTGGCGCGTATTTTTCCTCACTGCCTATCTCACCCAATACCACCCCAGAAAATGTGATTGCGATTGCTGAGCCATTATACCGTTTTGGTGATCCAGAGCGGGGAATTGCTGCATGTATTAGCTGTCATGGCCCACGTGGCAATGGCACCAGCCTTGCTGGTTTTCCTAAAATTTCTGGCCAGAATGCCGAATATATGGCGTTACAGTTGCAAGAATTTCGTGCGGGGTCGCGTCATAATGATCTCAACCGTATGATGCAATCTGTAGCTGCAAAGCTCACTGATAATGAAATAACGGCGCTGTCAGCGTATGTCGGTGGCTTACATTAGCAATCCTATCAACATTATTTGCGCAGTTATTACGTAGCGTTACTGTTTGTTCATATTTTAGTAACGGGGCATTAGCCATTGCTATTGTAAGAGATCGACCATTGGTTAACGCTGTAATGATGATTTGATTTGTAGTCGATTATTTTTTTGTTTTATAGAACATAGACTTGTTTTATGGTGCTGATTGAGCTTTTAAAAGTGTGATCTTGATACATTGTTTTAATGATGGCTTAAGGTAAATTACTCCCTGTCGACAAGGAATGCGGCATAGGATTGGAAGCGCTAGGATAGCTTAGGCATTGAAGCCTGAAGGATACACAGGAAGTCTAGTCAGGAGACTAGGGTAGATGCAGGAAGCGTAAGGATTGTCAGGGTCGACACTCAGGAAAGAGAGTAGCTATAGTGATATAGCTCAGGTATGTCAGGATGATGTACCGCATAAGGATGGTGGTAAGGTTATTGGAGTGTAACATTGCGATAGGGAACGCCAACTTAGGATAAGTTGACACACTACGGAATGGTATAAGGACGTAAAAATTCACTAGGATAGTGACGAACAATATCAGCATGGATTGCGATCATAATAAATGGATATTTGTTAAACCGGGACGTTGCTTGCTGGTTATGGAAAGACTAGACAGAATTATAAGCTCATAGCTTACCCCATATAGCGATAGGTGCAGACCTATCGCTTTTTTTTGGTCTAAATTTTGGTCTTTTTAGTAGCAACTATTATGTTGTGAAAGTGATATTTCGCTTTTTAATAGGCTAAGATGGTCGAATAAATTGAACAATTTGTCAGCAGAACTACATCTTAACTGCAATTGGGTATAGAATAGCCCGCTCGATTTTACCCCGCTGCTGCTGTTCGTAAATATTCAGTCGTTGTGGAGAAGACAATGGATAGATGCCCACTTTGTGGAAGTCATGATAATCAGTGGTTGGTAGCAGATATTAACCGTGATTATTTTCGTTGTTTACACTGTGCATTAATTTATGCCGATCCGACAACTCATTTAGCGTCGACCCAAGAAAAACTAGTCTATGACCAACATCGAAATAACTCAAATGATGCTGGCTATCGTCAATTTTTAGCCCGCTTAGCCACACCATTGGTAATGCGATTACCATTACCACCATTATTTGGATTGGATTTTGGAAGTGGTCCAGGGCCGACCTTGTCAGTGATGTTGGCAGAAATGGGGTATACTATGACGATATATGACCCTTATTTTGCAGCACAATCGGCAGTATTAGCATGTCAGTATGATTTTGTTACCTGCACAGAAGCAATCGAGCATTTTTATCAGCCTGCGAAGGAATGGGGGCTGTTGCTGCGTTTAGTTAAACCCGGCGGTTGGCTGGGGATCATGACCAAACTAGTAACCGACACTGATGCCTTTGGGCATTGGTACTATAAGAACGACCCAACCCATGTCAGCTTTTTTAGCCGTGATACGTTTTGCTTTTTAGCCCAACGTGATGGTCTTGAAGTTGAGTTTGTTGGAAATGATGTGATTTTGCTGAGGAAACCCCAGTAATGACCCGTAAGAAAAGAGCGCGCACCGTAGGTTCTGAAGGCCCTGCTGTATACCGTGAAAAATCAAATAGTAAAGTTGATATTGAGACTCGTGAACGCCAAAAGGCGAAGAAGCGTAAAGGCTTAAAATCAGGTAGTCGTCATTCAGCTGTTGAAGATAATAAACAGCGTAATGGTGGCCAGAAAAAAGATCCACGTTTAGGTAGTAAAAAATTAGTTCCACTGATTGTTGAACCTAAAAAAACCCAAACTAAGCAACAGCGCCGTTTATCTGCAGAGCAAGAATTGGCTATGCTTGAAAATGATGCTCAATTAATGGTGCTATTAGATCGCATTGATGCTGGTGAAAAACTAGGTGCAGGTCTGCAAAAACAAGTTGATATGAAGTTAGACCGTATTGAGCGTCTAATGAAGCAACTGGGCTTATTTGATGATGTTGAAGAAGCATCAGCACCTGTTACAGCTAGTGCTAAGTCTAAGCCTCGTTCAGACGATGATTTATTAGCGCAATTTGAAAACATGGATTTTGATAATTTCGATAAGGAGTAACCGTTGCAGGGAATAACACTTCTATTTGTTATTGGTGGCGTTATTGTAGCTGGATTGGCACTGTACGCTGGATTGTTATTGGCTAAGCTTTATAAGCAGCAACAACGGCATAAATTATTTTTAGCCCGTGCTGCTGAGCAACAAGCCGCAGCAATCAAAGCCAGAAATGACAATATATTAGAAAGCGTCTTTATTATCGCAATGGCATGTAAACAAGAACAGTGTGATATGTCTGAAGCCGCAATTCGGTTATATAAATTAATGGAAGTGTTGCAAGCAGATAAACAAGTTGATTTTGCAGCAACGTATCCGGCATTAACCGACTTATACCAAGTGGTTAAAGATATGCCTCGCGGTGATGCGCGTCAGCAAATAGAGAAACAACGCCGAATGCGATTTGATCTTGAACGCATGAAAGCAGAGTCTCGTCTACAAGCTGAGATTAAACTTGAATTGGATGCCATCCTATCAACCAAGGTTTAACCTACCATCGTAATTATTAACACCGCCATTTATTGGCGGTGTTTGTTTTTGTCCAGAGTGTAAATTGAACAACAAGGATAGGTTTTACTTTTAGTAAAATGGTGACACACTCTATTTATTATATATTCACCAAATTGGAACAATGTCATGTCAAATGAGC
The DNA here is from genome assembly GCF_900185625.1 of Photobacterium andalusiense. Classification (GTDB taxonomy): domain Bacteria; phylum Pseudomonadota; class Gammaproteobacteria; order Enterobacterales; family Vibrionaceae; genus Photobacterium; species Photobacterium aquimaris. The sequence goes on along the minus strand of NZ_FYAJ01000010.1, from coordinate 40,761 downwards.
AGATTATTTGGGATCAGGCCCTGATTGAAAAATATAACTATTCAGGCCCTCGTTATACTTCTTACCCGACCGCACTAGAATTCAACCAAGCATTTACATCTGCTGAATTTGAGATGGCATGTCAACAATACCCAGATCGTAAGTTATCGCTTTATATTCATATCCCTTTTTGCCATAAGCTTTGTTATTACTGTGGTTGTAATAAAATCATTACCCGCCATCAGCACAAAGCCGATCAATATTTAGATGTGCTTGAGCAAGAAATAAAGCAACGTGCGACCTTGCTTGGTGATCGTCAAGTGAGTCAATTACATTGGGGTGGTGGTACACCGACATTTTTAACTGCAGCACAAATTAGCCGTTTAATGACTGCGTTACGTAATGCATTTAACTTTGATGCCGACGCTGAAATTAGTATTGAAGTCGATCCGCGAGAAATTGAACTGGATATTCTTGATCATTTGCGAAGCGAAGGTTTTAACCGTCTCAGCATTGGTGTTCAAGATTTTAATAAAGATGTGCAAAAGTTAGTAAACCGTGAGCAAGATGAAGCGTTTATTTTTGCAATGGTGGAACGTGCGCGTGAGTTAGGCTACCGCTCAACCAATCTTGATTTAATTTATGGATTGCCATTGCAAACCAAAGCTCTGTTTGCTGAAACATTGCAGCAAGTCTTGACCATGAAGCCGGGACGGTTATCAGTATTTAACTATGCTCACATGCCAAGTTTGTTTGCTGCGCAGCGTAAAATTCATGAAGATCAGTTACCGTCAGCGACTGAGAAGTTAGCGATTCTACAAGATACTATTGCGACCCTAACAGGAGCAGGGTATCAGTTTATTGGTATGGATCACTTTGCGTTGCCTGATGATGAATTAGCGGTAGCGCAGCGCGAGGGTATTTTGCACCGTAATTTCCAAGGTTATACCACTCAAGGCGATTGTGACTTATTAGGCATGGGTGTATCGGCGATTTCGATGATTGGTGATTGCTATGCGCAGAACCAAAAAGAGTTAAAGCTGTATTACAGCCAAATGGCAGACCAACAAACAGCATTGTGGAAAGGGGTAACCTTAGACGCAGATGACCTGTTGCGTCGTGAAGTTATTAAAGCATTGATCTGTAATTTTCAATTGAATAAACGTGCTATTGAAGCCGAGTTTAAGATTGATTTTGATAGTTACTTTAGTGAAGACCTTCAATTGCTCAAGACTTTTATCAATGACCAATTGGTGACAGTGGATCACGACACGATTCATGTTGAACTGAAAGGGCGTTTATTGATTCGTAATATTTGCATGTGCTTTGATAAATATTTACGAGATCGTGCGCGTCAGCAGCAGTTCTCGCGAGTTATCTAACTCTTAAAAATAGCGCAATAAAAAACGCCTCGGTTTCACGTGAAACCGAGGCGTTTTAATTTGTGGATTATAGCCGCTGAAGTAGCGTTATAACCTCGAGTGATTAGCCACGCTTACTGGCAATATCACGCAATGCCTGCTTTTCTGCTGCAGACAAGAATGCTAGCTCAAGTCCATTGATTTGCGCTTGACGAATTTGAGCAACACTTAAACCTGCTTTAGGTGCGGCAACTTCATATTCATAAGGCAGTTCTATGCCTTCAACGGCTGGATCATCGGTATTTAAACAAGCAAGAATACCGTGTTCAAGGAAGGCTTTTACTGGGTGCTGAGCAATATCAGCAACGGTGCTGGTTTGAATATTTGAAGTAATACAAGATTCAATACCAATTCGATGTTCTGCTAAGTAATCCATTAGTTTTGGATCATTAACAGCTTTTACGCCGTGACCAATACGTACCGCGCCAAGCTCGTTAATTGCTTGCCACATACTCTCAGGACCTGCTGCTTCACCTGCGTGTACCGTGATTTGTAATCCAGCATCACGGACTTGTTTAAAGTGCGAGATAAATTGGGTGCCAGGTTGTCCTAGTTCATCACCCGCGAGATCAATCGCGACAAGTTGGTCTTTATGGCTTAATAACGCATCCAGCTCTTGCTGACAGGCTTGCGTACCAAAAGTACGACTCATAATACCAATTAGGTTGGCTTTGATGCCAAAATCACGACAACCAGCAGCAACACCATCAGCGACAGCAGCAACAACACCTGCAACGGGAAGGTTGTGTTTCATCGCCATGTAGTAAGGTGAGAAACGTAATTCAGCGTAATCAATCTGTGCTTTAAGTGCATCTTCGACGTTTTCATAAGCCACTCGACGGCAGGCGTCTAAATCACCTAATACCGCCACACCCCAATCCAATTTACTTAAAAAAGCGACTAGGCTTGGCTCTGCTTCAACAATTTGTACGTGTGGACGTAATGCTTCAATTTCTGTTGCTGGCAGGGCGATATTAAATTGCTGACCTAATTCTAAGATCGTTTGTGGACGAATATTACCATCAAGATGGCGGTGAATATCCGTAAGTGGAAGATCTTTGTTTATCATGATGATTATAGTTCTCGATGTTAAAGATAGATTGAGTATACGCAATCACTAAATGACATTCATCATTGTTACAAATAAATGTGCGCTGGCACATGTACCAACTTTGCTACTGGTTAATCATGAATTTGTAACTCTTTAAGTTTTCGTGTCAGCGTATTGCGTCCCCAGCCAAGTAATTTTGCTGCTTCTTGTTTATGACCGTGAGTATGAAGCAAAGCGGTTTCGAGCAGGATTTTTTCAAATTGCGGTAACGCTTGTGCTAATAACTCCGTCTCACCTTGTTGCAATGCTTGCTGAGCCCATTGTTGTAGCCCTTGGTGCCAATGCTGAGCTTCAGTGGTGGGTATTACCGTGGCAGTGTCAGTGATTTCTGGGGGTAAATCGGCAGGTAATATTTCATTACCGCTTGCCATTACAGTTAACCAGCGACAGATGTTTTCTAATTGACGTACATTACCCGGCCACGGCAGTTGAGTAAGTTTGTCTGCAGTTTGTGGGTGGAGTGATTTTACATCGACACTGAGTTCATCTGCTGCGCGTTGTAAAAAGTGGTGCGCCAGTTGAGGAATATCTTGGCGGCGGTCTTTTAATGATGGCAGATGGACGCGAATAACATTGAGGCGGTGAAACAAATCTTCACGGAATTCGCCGCTGCTGACGAGGCGTTCGAGGTGTTGATGGGTCGCTGCGATTATGCGCACATCAACATTGACAGGCGCATGACCACCAACACGATAAAATTGTCCATCAGCTAATACACGTAACAATCGAGTTTGAATATCTAATGGCATATCGCCAATTTCATCAAGAAATAATGTGCCGCCATTAGCTTGTTCAAATCGACCTTGGCGAACACTATTAGCGCCAGTGAAAGCACCTTTCTCATGACCAAATAGCTCTGATTCAATTAAATCTTTGGGAATAGCAGCCATATTGAGGGCAATGAAAGCGTTACTGCTGCGAGGGCTATGACGATGTAGAGCATGGGCAACTAACTCTTTACCTGTACCTGATTCGCCATTAATGAGTACTGAAATTGATGAGCGGGATAAACGCCCAATCGCTCGAAACACTTCTTGCATCGCAGGAGCTTCACCAATAATTTCTGGTGCGTGTTTAGTATCAATGACTGGTTGTTGTTGACGCTTTTGTTCCTGACTATGACTCAGTGCTCGTTCAACTAAGGTGACGGCTTCATCGATATCAAATGGTTTGGGAAGATACTCAAATGCGCCACGTTGATAAGCGTTAACAGCAGCATCAAGATCAGAATGCGCGGTCATAATAATAACCGGTAAAGTGGTGTAATCTTGCTGTAGTACTTTGAGTAGTGCTAAGCCGTCGGTACCGGGCATTTTAATGTCAGACACTAAGACATCGGGGACACTGCGTTCTAATGCGGCCAATACGCTATCGGCATCAGCAAAGGTTTCACATTTCATGCCAGCATTAATTAAGGTGCGTTCTAATACCCAACGAATAGAGCTGTCATCATCAACAACCCAGATTAATCCTTTGCTCATAATAAGCCTCCTGTGATAGCTAATGTTATGACTTAATCGGTAAATGAATCGTGAAATTGGTGTGCCCAGGCCAGCTGAACACTTCAATTTTACCTTGATGCTGATCAATCAGATTTCGCGCAATTGATAACCCTAATCCGGTACCGCCTTCACGACCAGTAACCATCGGATAAAATAAGGTATCTTGAATATCAGCTGGAATACCTGGGCCATCATCAATGATTTCAATGGTGGCAGTAACACGATGACGAACGCCTTGAATTAAGCTTTGATGGGCGGTGCGGGTTTTTAATTTAATCGTGCCGCCGCCTTGGCTTTTTAATGCTAATGCTGCGTTACTGACAATATTGAGTAACGCCTGTTCCAGTTGTTCAGCATCCATATTAATTTCGGGCAAACTCGGATCGTAATCACGCTCAATGGTAATGGTGCTATCAGTATCAATGTTAACCAGTTGGCGTACTTTTTCTAATACTGAATGAATATTATCGGTTTTACGGATCCCTGGTCGTTGTGGTCCTAATAAGCGATCAACTAAATTACGCAGCCGATCCGCTTGTTCAATGATCATTTGGGTGTATTCGTGATAACTGCTATCAGGAAGGGTTTTTTCAAGTAATTGCGCCGCGCCACGTAATCCGCCGAGTGGGTTTTTTATTTCATGAGCTAAACCACGGACTAATTCTTTGGCTGCTTGCTGTTGTGCATGTTGATTAAGTTCTTGGCTAATGCGACGTTGCTGATCAATCGGTTTTAGCTCTAATAAAATCAACAACTGTTTTTGCCATGAGATAGGGCTAGCATTAACGCCAAGTAAATGTCGATGGCCATCTATAACAAAAGTGACATCACTGTCGGCTAACCCTTGACCACTATGAAGAGTGGCTTTGACATGATTAAGATCAAGCGAGCTGTGCTGCAATAGTTGTGGTAGTTGAGTATCAAGTAGACGACGCTTGCTTGACGATAATAGTTGTTCGGCAGCAGGATTGACGTAACGAATCACTAACGCTTCATCAACTAAGACGATAGCAGTGACTAAATTGTCGAGAATTATGGGCGTAAAGCTAGTATTCACAATCATCATCCTTATCGATAATCAAGCATAAGACGATTGGTGCAAGCGCACACCCGTCGCTGTTAGATAACGCACCAATTTGGTGCATCAAAGTGTACTCGGTTTAACAGCGAACAGGCAGGATTTATTGTAAATAGACGTTACCGCGGTTGAACTGGGCTGTTCTTAGGGCGTGCCTGTGATGCGCGATGTAAATAAACCGTAATACTTTCAGATGAAGCAAGGATCTTGCCACTGTTGAGTAATTGGATTTGAATTTTATGGGTACCGCGATCAATATTGGTTAATTGCCAAGATAATTGGGTTTGAGGTTTGCCGTAGACTTGGCCGTCAATGACTAATTGAGCCTGAAGGGTTTTATTCAATTTACGGTTACTGACGGCGCGAACAGTAATATTACCATCGTTATTACGCAGCGTTTGTTGATGTAGTGGTGCTAGTAAGCTGATGGTTGCTACTGGAAGTGGGGGGTCTATTTCTGCAGTGATCGTCACAACTTCGACGTTGTTTACATGATTGGTTTCAGTCATGGTTGATTGTGATAGCACTTCAGTAACCGATAGCTCAACTGTGCTGGCTTGTGGCACTTCAGGGGTATCACTAAAATGGACCACACCATTGTCATCAGTCCAAGAATAAATTGTTGTCGCTACGGCGGTGGTTGCTGCTGTTGTAAATAATAACATTGATACCAGATTAATGAGTTTCATCCATTAACTCTCCAGCAAGACCTTAATGGCCAGTAAGTCCTTTATTGTTGCCGCTTTTGTTGAGGTAGCAAGATCAAAAAGGCCTGCGTGTGAAGCAGGCCTAAATCTTAGTTGTTAAGTAATTAAGTAATTACTTAAACAGAGTAGTAAAGTTCAAATTCTAATGGGTGTACAGCCATATTGATTTTCTCTACATCTTGCGATTTTAGCGTGATGTAAGAATCAATAAAGTCGTCAGAGAATACGCCGCCAGAGGTTAAGAATTCACGATCTTCGTCAAGCGCTTGTAGTGCACCTTGTAGTGACTCTGCTACTTTTGGAATCTCTGCTGCTTCTTCTGCTGGTAGGTCGTATAGATCTTTATCCATTGCTTCGCCTGGGTGGATTTTATTCGCGATACCGTCAAGGCCAGCCATTAACATCGCTGCAAAAGCTAGGTATGGGTTTGCCGCTGGATCACCAAAGCGTACTTCGATACGACGTGCTTTTGGACTTGGTACTACTGGAATACGAATTGATGCTGAACGGTTACGTGCCGAGTAAGCCAACATAACAGGTGCTTCATAGCCAGGGACTAGACGCTTGTACGAGTTAGTTGATGGGTTAGCAAAGGCGTTGATTGCACGTGCGTGCTTAATGATACCGCCAATGTAGAACAGTGCCATTTCTGATAGGCCGCCGTACTTATCGCCAGCAAACAGGTTTACACCGTCTTTTGCTAGTGACATATGTACGTGCATACCAGAGCCGTTATCACCAACTAGTGGTTTAGGCATAAAGGTTGCTGTTTTACCAAATGCGTGAGCAACGTTATGAACAACATACTTATAAATCTGAATTTCATCAGCTTTATTAGTTAGGGTGTTGAAACGGGTTGCGATTTCGTTTTGACCTGCAGTGGCTACTTCATGGTGGTGAGCTTCAACAACAAGTCCCATCTCTTCCATGATTAAACACATTGCAGAACGAATGTCTTGTGATGAATCAACAGGCGCTACTGGAAAGTAACCACCTTTAACGCCTGGACGGTGACCTTTGTTACCGCCTTCGATGCTAGCACCGCTATTCCATGCAGCTTCAATGTCGTCAATCTTAAAGAATGAACCTGACATGTCAGTGTTGAACTTAACATCGTCAAATAAGAAGAACTCTGGCTCAGGACCAACAAGTACATTGTCAGCAAAACCAGCTGAACGCATAAACTCTTCTGCGCGCTTAGCGATTGAACGTGGATCGCGATCGTAGCCTTGCATTGTTGCTGGCTCAAGAATATCACAACGAATGTTTAGGGTTGCGTCTTCAGTAAATGGGTCAAGTACCGCACTTGCTGCGTCAGGCATCATCACCATGTCTGATTCGTTAATGCCTTTCCAGCCTGCAACTGAAGAGCCATCAAACATTTTGCCTTCTTCGAAGAAATCAGCATCGATTTGGTGAGATGGAATAGAAATGTGCTGTTCTTTACCTTTGGTATCGGTAAAACGTAGGTCAATAAACTTAACTTCATTTTCCTGGATCAGCGCTAGTACGTTTTCAACTGACATCTTGAGTAACCTCCGGTGTTATTTAGAGCGATGGCCGCAAACTTTTGCTCATGTTTAGCGTGAGCGAATCTAAAAGTGTTAAAGCGAAAACCATGCCAACTTTTAAAAGCCCCAAAAAAGGCGGGTTTGCCATATTATTGGAACTTTTTCCTGTCCTGTTTGCACTATTATGGTGAGCGGTTGCACCAAATTGGTGCTTTCGCAATTGTGATTGAAAAGGGGATGATATCTTTCAATACATTCATCCATTTAATAGTCACACTACTATGGTGATGAGGGCAAATATTGTCAATCCACGCAGTGATAATTAGGTGTGTTTTTTGATAAATATTGGTCACTAGACTGTAAATGGAAAGTGATCCAGATCGCATTTTTAGTCCATTTAGGGGAATTTATCGTACGAATGGAGGGGTTAAAAAAAATAAAAATAGCCAAAAAAGTGAGTAAAAATGCGGCTCTAGAGCAAGTTGAGAAAAAAGCTGGTGATATAAATCACATATTGCGTGGGTTTTAGAGTAAAATCTGTTAAATTATGAGCCGTTTTTTTAATCAAGTAGCCTCTATTAAGACGCTGCATGTTCTGAGTGAATGTGAAACTAATGTCTAATCAATCGATCGATAACTTAAGAAATATCGCAATTATTGCTCACGTAGACCACGGTAAAACTACCCTGGTTGATAAACTTCTACAGCAATCTGGCACGTTAGAGGGTCGCGGCGAAGCCGAAGAACGTGTGATGGATTCTAACGATATCGAAAAAGAACGTGGCATTACCATTCTTGCTAAGAACACAGCAATTAACTGGAATGACTACCGTATCAATATCGTAGACACCCCTGGACACGCAGACTTCGGTGGTGAAGTTGAGCGTATCATGTCTATGGTTGACTCTGTATTACTTATCGTTGATGCAGTTGATGGCCCGATGCCTCAAACTCGTTTCGTAACGCAAAAAGCGTTCGCATACGGCCTTAAGCCAATCGTTGTAATTAACAAGATTGACCGTCCAGGTGCACGTCCTGAGTGGGTAATGGATCAAATCTTTGACCTATTCGACAACCTAGGCGCAACTGATGAGCAACTAGATTTCCAAGTGGTTTATGCTTCTGCACTAAACGGCTGGGCTACTTTAGAAGAAGGCGAAATTGGCGAGAACATGGAACCATTGTTCCAATCTATCGTTGATAACGTTGCAGCGCCTTCAGTAGACGTTGATGGCCCACTACAGATGCAAATCTCTCAGCTAGATTACAGCTCTTACGTTGGTGTTATCGGTGTTGCTCGTATCACTCGTGGTACAGTTAAAGCTAACCAACAAGTAACTATCGTTGGTGCTGACGGTTCTAAGCGTAACGGTAAAGTAGGTACTGTTTTAGGTTACCTAGGTCTTGAGCGTCACGAAATTGAAGAAGCTAAAGCGGGTGATATCATCGCAATCACTGGTCTTGGCGAGCTTAAGATTTCTGACACAATTTGTGACCAGAACTGTGTTGAAGCGCTAACACCACTTTCTGTTGATGAACCAACAGTTACTATGACTTTCCAAGTAAACAACTCTCCGTTTGCTGGTAAAGAAGGTAAGTTTGTTACTTCACGTAACATCCTTGAGCGTCTTCAAAAAGAACTAGTACACAACGTTGCACTACGTGTTGAAGAAACAGCTGACCCAGACAAATTCCGCGTATCAGGCCGTGGTGAACTTCACCTATCTATCCTGATCGAAAACATGCGTCGTGAAGGTTACGAGCTAGCTGTATCTCGTCCAGAAGTTATCATCAAAGAAGAAGATGGTAAGCTAATGGAACCGTTTGAAACTGTAACTATCGACGTGGTTGAAGAGCACCAAGGCGGTATTATGGAGAACATCGGTCTTCGTAAAGGTGAGCTAACAGATATGGCACCAGATGGTAAAGGCCGTGTTCGCATGGACTTCATGATGCCTTCTCGTGGTCTTATCGGTTTCCAAACTGAGTTCATGACATTGACTTCAGGTTCTGGTCTTATCTACCATTCGTTTGATCACTACGGTCCTCACAAGGGCGGTACAATCGGTCAACGTAACAACGGTGTATTGATTTCTAACGCAACAGGTAAAGCACTGACTTACGCATTGTTTAACCTACAAGAGCGTGGCCGTCTATTTACTGAGCACGCAGACGAAGTTTACGAAGGTCAAATCATCGGTATTCATAACCGTTCTAACGACCTTACAGTTAACTGTCTGAAGGGTAAGCAGCTAACAAACGTTCGTGCTTCTGGTACTGACGAAGCGCAAACTCTTTCTCCTGCTATCAAGTACACACTTGAGCAAGCACTAGAATTCATCGATAACGATGAGCTAGTAGAAGTTACACCTGTAAGCATTCGTATCCGTAAGAAACTTCTTACTGAAAACGATCGTAAGCGTGCAGGTCGTGGCGGTAAGTAATTACCTCTAGCTGAACGATACTAATACAATCCCTCGCTTGGCAACAAGCGGGGGATTGTTGTATTTGGGAGCTGTAAAAATATTATAGAGATAAAAAAAGAGCTAACCCAGTTAGCTCTTTTTTTATAGTCATGAAATGGTGGTTACTTTTTCAAATGACCAATAAAGCGATTTGATTCCGCAATAGCGCGATTCATATCACGAATAGCGCCTGAAATTTCGGTTTGTAATGAAGTAAACTGGCCTTGAAGCGAACCAATTGCTGCCGCATTGAGGTTATGCTTAAGATAAAGAGTGTTATCACGTAGCGTATCTAAAACTGGCTCCATTTTCTTCTCAGCGCGTTTCATCGCGGTTAACATTTTATTATAAGATAGTTTTGTTGTTTGTAATTTACGCTGGCTATCGCGTTTGAGGGTGGTACTTTTATATAACGCCAGTTCTTGTTGCCATTCATCAAACATTGCGTTGGCAACATCTTCAATTGCTGCAATGCGATCGTTGACGTTATTGACTGCAGCTTCACTACTTTTGTATTGGCTATCAATATCCTTATAAGCGGATTCAAGATCGCCACCATCAAACTGATTCAGTGCTTTGAGGCCTTCAAGGGCACTGGTAAATTGTTTTTGAGCGTTTTGTTGGGCTTGGTTGGCATCTTCAACGCGATCGACCATGATATCGCGTTTATAAACGCCAACTTTTTCCATCGCCGAATAATAGGCTGTTTGACAGCCAGAAAGTAGGCTAACACTTAAAAATATTGCAATAAAATAAGGCATGTTTTTCTCCTTGGTGAGACATGCAAAATAACAAATAAATGACATTACCGCGCCGTGCTAAAGTAACGAATTCGATGGCTAAACATCCACGCCAGTATCTGACGTTAGTATGACTGTTTTCCATAACTTATAGGTAGAACACTCTATTATGGCTGACAAAAAACAACCTGTGAAATTTGTGTTGTGGCAACGGTTGCCGCGAATAATGGAATATTTCGGTTATTTAATCCAGCGAGTGAACCATGACCGCTTGACGGTAACTGCGGGATCAATGGCTTATGTGACTTTATTGTCATTAGTGCCGCTGTTAACTGTGGTTGTTTCAGCGTTATCTGCGGTACCTGCTTTTGCGGGGGTTGGTGATCAAGTACAACAGTTTGTGATCACTAACTTTGTACCCGCAGCAGGGGCTGTGGTAACAACTTACCTCAATGAATTTATTGTTAATGCTGGCAAAATGACCGTGGTTGGAATTGGAGCATTATTTGTCGTGGCTATGATGCTTATTTCTTCGATTGATAAAGCACTTAACTATATTTGGCGAGTAAAGAAAAAGCGCCGCTGGGTAATATCATTAGCAGTATATTGGATGATTCTGACTTTAGGTCCTATTCTTTTGGGTTCAAGTATTGCATTAAGTTCATACCTAGGTTCATTGGCATTACTTGATCATCAAACATTACATGGTGTGGTGCAACAGTCTTTGCAATGGTTGCCGTCAATGATGTCAGGGTTGGCTTTCTTATTGCTTTATGCATTAGTGCCTAATTGTAAGGTAACCTTTAAACACGCATTAATAGGTGCGTTGTGTAGTAGTGTTTTATTTGAGTTAAGTAAAAAAGGGTTTGTGATTTATTTAGCTCATTTTCATTCCTATCAAATGATCTATGGCGCATTGTCTGTGATCCCTATTTTATTTGTATGGGTTTATTTATGTTGGTGTATTGTGTTGCTAGGGGCTGAAATTACCGCCAGTTTAGGTGAGCGTGGTTTTTGGGATGTGAGCCCATTCCACTCACCTACAACGTTAACTAACAGTGACCAAGATTTAACTAATAAGAAGGAATAGTAATGATTGCGCTAATTCAACGGGTGAGTGAAGCCAGTGTGACCGTTGACGGTAAAATAACCGGAGCGATTGGCTGTGGGTTGCTTGTGCTACTTGGAGTTGAAAAAGGTGATGATGAAGCCAAAGCGCAAAAGTTGCGCGATAAAGTATTGGGTTATCGTATCTTTAGTGATACTGACGATAAAATGAATCTTAATGTGCAGCAAGCGAATGGCAGTGTGTTAGTGGTATCACAATTTACGTTGGCGGCTGATACTAAAAAAGGCATGCGGCCTGGATTTTCTGCGGGCGCAGCACCGGTTGAAGCGGAACGTCTGTACCAATATTTTGTCGAACAATGTAAAGCGCAGCCGATTGTCACCGAAACGGGTATTTTTGGTGCCGATATGAAAGTGGCATTAGTCAATGATGGTCCCGTGACTTTTTGGTTGCAGGTGTAACCGCTTTATTTGCACATTGTGGGTGCAAAAAATGCAGACGATTAAGAAAAGAGGAAATGGATGTTTCGATTAATCACTCCGCAAACAGAATCACAATTGGCAAGTTATTATTATTTTCGCTGGCAAATGTTACGTCAGCCATGGCAAATGCCACAGGGCTCTGAGCGTGATGCGTATGATGACGTCAGTGCTCATCGTATGTTAGTTGATAGCCATGATAATGTGGTCGCAATTGGACGTTTATATGTGACACCTGATAACGAAGGTCAAATTCGTTATATGGCGGTTGATGCTGCTGTGCGTCATCATGGCTTAGGTGGCATGATTTTATTAGCTCTGGAATCTTTAGCGCGTTATGACGGTGCTAAGCGGTTAGTATGTAATGCGCGTGAAGCGGCTATTCCATTTTATCTTAAGAATGGTTTTGAGAGTCGCGGTGAGCTAAGTGACGCGCATGGCCCAATGCGTCATCAGCAGATGGTGAAACCATTATCACCCTTAACGGACGTAGCTCGGCAGCCGCAATGGTGTCAAGAACTACAAACATTATGGCAAAACCAAATTCCAATCAGTGACAAAATGGGTATCAAAATTAATCAGTACACTGGCTATCGATTTGAAGTCAGTGCACTGTTTAATGCCAACCTTAATCCTAATGAATTTATGTTTGCTGGCAGTATCTTTACCATGGCAACCCTTGCCGGATGGGGGTTTATTTGGTTGCTGTTAAAAGAACGCGGTTTGCAGGGGAATATTATTTTGGTTGATAGCCATATACGTTACTCGGCGCCAGTGACAGAGCGGCCGATCGCCGTCACTACCCTTGAGCATTTACGTGGTGATTTTGATCGTATTACTCAAGGGCGCAAAGGACGAGTGACTGTCGATGTGAATGTTCAATGTGGTAAAGCGGTATCTTCAACCTTTACTGGCACATATTTAGTATTACCGTTGCAGGATGAATCCACCGTGACTGTGGATACACCTTGAAGCCATTCTTTAATTAATTGCTGACAGCCCGTCGTCAATTTAAGTTTAAGTTGCTGTTGCTTGGTATCTGTTAAGTTCCAACGACTATCAATATTTAGCGCGAAACCTTTAGCCATGGCTGTTAATGGTTGCATTTGGATTGTACCGTGTTGGGCTGTGAGTATCAGTGGTGTTGCTGTTAATGGCAGCTCTGGTGCCGTTGCAGTTTGATTGACAGTTGAAAAATTCGATTGCTGCCACTGAGTGAATAATTGCTGTGGTGTGATATTGATTAACGCTAATTGGCGAAAATCAGCGTTAGCAGTGCCACTTAAGTAATGATTAAAATTAGCCTGAGTACCCGCCAATCCATGGAGCTTTATTTGAGTATCAATAGCCCCGGTGAGCGGTAAGGGTAATGATAGCCATTGAGATAGAATTTGTGCTGGTATGGTGTCGCCCATCAGGGTTAATTGCCATGGGCGCTGTGGATCATTAAGTGCCACTCTTGCGCGTGCTTTTAACATGCCATGGTTAAACGGTAAGACTAATTTATCTAACTGCCATTTACCGGCATTGCTATGCATAGTTGCAATGGCTTGGTTGATAATCACCTGATTGATACTGCCAAAACCTAGGTTAGCTTCAAGCTGTCCTTGCCATAATCCCCATTGATTATTTTGTTTCAATACCGCATCTTGAACATCAATATCAATGCCAGCGAGTTGAAACGGAATTGCGGTTGCAGATGAGGTGATCTGACTGTTATTAATATTAAGATTTTTAAATATTATATCGGTGTATTGATGCTGCCATTGTTGCCATATTTGTGGCCAATCTTTGTTTAAAAACCATTTAATACCACTGGCTTTTAAATCACTTACAAATAATTGCTGGGGATCGATCCAACCATCGACGCGAACAAATCCTTCCATCATATGTGCTGACATGCCATGACTGATAATTTGTTGAGGCATAAATTGTAATTCAGCCAATGGTTGTTCAAAATTCACCTGATGCCACTGTGCATGGCTAGCACTGAACGATAAACGACTATTTTGTTGCTGCCAATAGTTCTGTGGCCAGTGCCAGTTTTGAAGCGATAGATTAATATCATCAGCACTCCATTGCGCTAATTCAACACTGCTATCGATGACATCTAACCGTTTAATATTGATTGCGGTGAGTGGTGCAAGGTGGTGGGCTAATTGTTGCTGCCAATCATTAACCAATTGTTGATCTTGTAAGCGGAATTTATTGAGTGTCAGCTGATCGATAGTCAAACTATGAACGGTATTATTGAATTGTGCTTGAGCTGTTATTTTTGCCTGATGCCATAGCCCAGAGATACCATCAAATTGCCATTGTTGGTGGTGTTTATTGGCGTTGATCAGTAATTGCTGTAATTCAAATTGGTGCCATTTTATGCTGGTGGCACTCATTTTTAAGCTGCCATTAAAACTTTGCCACCATGGTGTGTTGGCTGCGGGTGTTTGCCAATTATCGAACTGAATTAAACCATGCTTAATTGCAAATGTTGGGGTGTTGAGGTTGGTATTATTAAACACTAAGCGTTTGATTGTGAGTGGCGGTAAGCTGGCTAATAACGGCATATTAGCTGAGGTGATATTGTTAATCTGTACTCCATCAAACGCCAGTTTATCCTTGGTTATACTGGATTTGGATAGCCATAGTTGAATACTGTCAGCGTGGATCAGTACTTGCTGGTTTTCAGTGATTTCAGCATGTTCAAATTGTATCTGATAAGGGGTGCGAATATCATAATCAATTTTTTTAGCAACTACTTGATAAGGCGATACTTGGGCAAGGATAAAATTAACCAGCGGCTGATTATAGCGGCTATGTAATAGTCCGATGAGGGTGGTTAAACATACCACGACTATTAACACCAAAATAAGCACTGATTTGCTAAGTAGTCGCATAAAATTTCCTCGTAAGCTGAAGGCACTATATCAATTTTAATGGCTTGTTGAGGGTGGGGGAAAAATTGTTTTTTAGCAAGCGCTTTGGTGAGAGCTTGGCTGTGGAATATCAGTGTTAAAAAAACAGCCTCTATATAAGAGGCTGTTAGTCGTTAATTGAATACGATATTAAATTAACCGAGTTGTGGTCCGGCAGCAACTAACTGTTGGCCTTCTTGAGTGTCAGTGTACTTATCAAAGTTAACAATAAAGCGATTTGCTAAATCTTCCGCTTTGCTTTGCCACTGTAGAGGATCCGTGTAAGTATCACGTGGATCAAGAATGGTTGGATCAACACCTGGTAATGATGTTGGCACGGTTAGATTAAAGATTGGAATTTGCTTGGTATTTGCATTATCAATTGAGCCATCAAGGATTGCATCAATGATTGCACGGGTGTCTTGAATTGAAATTCGTTTACCCGTGCCATTCCAACCTGTATTTACAAGGTATGCTTCAGCGCCAGCATCTTCCATACGCTTTACTAATACTTCAGCATATTGGGTTGGATGTAAGGTTAAGAATGCATTACCAAAACAGGCAGAGAAAGTTGGTGTAGGTTCAGTAATACCACGCTCAGTACCAGCTAATTTAGCAGTAAAGCCTGATAGGAAATGGTATTTTGTTTGCTCTGGTGTCAATTTAGAGACCGGAGGCAATACACCAAAAGCATCAGCAGATAAGAAGATCACTTTATTTGCATGACCGCCTTTTGATACTGGCTTAACGATATTTTCGATATGGTAAATAGGGTAAGAAACACGGGTGTTTTCAGTTTTTGAATTATCGTCAAAATTAATTGAACCATCACTGCGCACACTAACGTTTTCTAATAATGCATCACGGCGAATGGCATTATAGATATCAGGCTCAGCTTCTTTCGATAGGTTGATCGTTTTTGCGTAACAACCACCTTCAAAGTTAAATACGCCGTTGTCATCCCAACCATGCTCATCATCACCAATTAATGCGCGCTTAGGATCAGTTGATAAGGTTGTTTTACCAGTGCCAGAAAGACCAAAGAATACTGCAACATCGCCTTCATTACCCATGTTGGCAGAGCAGTGCATTGATGCAATACCTTGTAAAGGTAAGAAGTAGTTCATCATTGCGAACATACCTTTCTTCATCTCACCGCCGTACCAAGTACCACCAATTAATTGCATTTTTTCACTGAGGTTGAAAACCGTGAAGTTTTCAGAGTTCATACCGTGTTCTTGCCACTTAGGGTTAGTACACTTAGAACCATTCATGATCACAAAATCAGGTTTGAAGTTTTCAAGTTCAGCATCTGTTGGACGAATAAACATGTTTTTTACAAAGTGCGCTTGCCATGCAACTTCGGTGATCACTCGAATACAAAGGCGAGTATCAGGGTTTGCACCACAATAACCATCAATAACAAACAGGCGTTTGTTTGATAGTTGGTTAGTCACTAATTCTTTAAGATCTAACCATGCCGTTTGAGTCAGCGCTTTATTGTCATTCTTACCTTGATCTGACCACCACAATGTATCTTTCGTGGTGTTATCACGCACAATAAATTTATCTTGCGGTGAGCGACCAGTAAAAATGCCAGTATCAACCGATACCGCACCTAATTCAGTAACAATCCCACGCTCGTAGCCTTCCAACTCAGGTTTTGTCTCTTCGTTGAAAAGAACCTCGTAAGAAGGGTTACGAATAACATCTGTAACATTGGTAATACCGTATTGGGATAAATCCATGTTGTTTGCAACCTTATTATCGACACAAGTAGTGATCATTGGTGCTCCTAGGGTAAGATGTTGTTTAACTGTCAATCATGCTAACAACCCTAAATCGCTAAATCAGGGACGGTCATCAAAAAATCAACCATCTTAATGTTAATTTTAGGTAAAAATATCGAAACTGCGAGGGGTTTTATTTTGCGCAAATGTTAAAATTTATTTGTTGTGATTGTGGTCAATATTTGTGCTTCATGGTTGCAAAAAAAGCACAATAAAAATGGCAATATAATTTTATATACGCTGAGGCGATGTTGGCTGAGGGGAGTTAAAACCAAAAAAAGCCGACATTATTTGTCGGCTAAAAACAGTGGTGAGTTGCTAAGTGCTAATTAGTGAACTTGATCACTATCGGCGGAGTTAGCGCTGTTATCACGTAGTGCGGCAATATCAATACTGTCGAAGTCATAGCTAGTACCACAGTAATCACAATGCAGTGATACTTTGCCATCTTCAGCAATAATTTGATCAATCTCTTGTGGCTGTACACTCATAATGGCAGCTGCACTACGATCACGTGAACAACCACACTCAAAGCTGACAGCTTGAGGATCAAACAGTTGAACTTGCTCTTGGTGGTAAAGACGATATAGCACATCTTGTGCTTCTAATGTAAATAGCTCTTCATCTTTAACGGTTTCAGTTAACGCTTCTAAATGTTCAAAGTCGCCTTCAGTACCAGTACCATCAGGCATGATTTGTAATAGCATACCAGCAGCTCTTACTTGGCCGTCAATTTCGCCTGTACGTAACCAAATACGGGTTTTTAGCTGCTCTGAATTTTTAAAGTAGCTTTCAAGGCACTCAACTAAACTATCGCCATCAAGACCAACCATACCTTGGTAGCGCTCACCTTTAGTCGGTGTGATTGTGATCACCATATGACCTTTACCCATTAGGTCATGAATAGTGCCGTCTTTAATATCACCCTTCCAACGTGCTACACCGCGTAGTTGTTGATTATGATCGCCATTGATAACTGCTAGGCTTACAGGACCATCGCCTTGTACTTGTACGGTGATTGAACCTTCAAATTTTAAGGTAGCAGTTAATAAGCTGGTTGCGACCAATAATTCACCTAACAATGTTGCCACTGGTGCTGGGTAATTTTTATCTGCAATAATTTGTTGGTAAGTTTGGCTTAATTGTACCAATTCACCACGAACGGCTGCGCCATCGAAAAGGTAACGGTTTAAACTATCGTTTGTCATGAGTATGTATTCTCCAGCTATAGAGCCAACCTAGTGAGGCATAAAAGGAACAGTAATTACTTTATGGTCAACGCTGCAACCACGGTGGCTAAACCGTTGCAATAAAGCACTCACAGTTAAGATTATAAATTAAATAGGTTGGCACTTGGTTATTTATTCAGATGAGTTAATGTTTTTGAATCGCATAATATCGCGACGTTGCTTTTTATCTGGCCGTTTTTCTGGGCTCGGATTGTCATAAGCATTGAGTTTGCGCATTTTGGCAGTTTGTTCACGGGTAGCAATACTTTGAGCGGTTTCTTGATATAGCAACTGCGCTTCTGGTGCACCACGGCGACAATCTGAGATTTGTTCAATGGTGATGATTTTCTCATCGTTACCCTGACGTAACTTTACTACAGCACCAAGCTCAATAATTTTGCTTGGTTTTGAACGCTGGCCATTGTACTGCACTTTACCACCGTCAATCATGGTACGAGCAATTGAGCGGGTTTTGTAAAAGCGGGCAGCCCATAACCATTTATCAAGTCGAACTTGTTTAATGTTTGGGGTGTTTTGACCCATCACGGTGCCTATATTGGTTAAAACGATAAATTATCACATTCCACTAATAACAGCAGTAAAGTGACTATTTAATATAAATGGTGATATTAGCCGAGGATTTCAATCACTGAATAAGAATTTATTACAAAAAAACATTAAATTCTTAGATACTATGGCGTTTTGTTGGAATTATTAAATAGTATTTCGTTAATTAACAGGCGATCATTGTCAGTTCAATTTTAAAGTGCGATTGCACTGCATTTATTTGTTTAATGGTAGTTGGTATTTTAACAATGGATTTTACTATGTCTGTTTCAAAGTGGTTTGCGGTTGCTGCAACCAAACGTCCGTTATCATTACAATCAGTCACGCGTCTTTTAACCGGTCTTTTAGTGGTGATATTAGCTTGGGTTGGTGGCCGTTTAGTGTGGTCTCTTGTTGAGCCAGCCCCTGCCGTTGCCCGTTGGCAGCCGTTAACTGTGAGTGTTAATACCTCCCAACAGCAATTACCCGTTAATGAAATATTAAGCTTGAATTTGTTTGGTCGTTATCAGGCTAACGCTGCTCCTGTGGCCGCAAAACCGGTAAAACAAGATGCACCGCAAACTCAGTTACGATTAACATTAGTTGGGGTCGTGGCAAGTTCTACGCCATCAAGAGCATTGGCCGTGGTGACTAATAACGGTAAACAAAACACTTATGGTGTTAACGAAGTGATTGATAATACGCGTGCGACTTTGATTGCAGTGTATAACGATCGGGTTATCATTCGTAATAATGGTCGTGATGAAACTTTAATGCTTGAAGGGTTAAAATTCACAAAACCATCAGCGACGGTTACTACCTCTCAACGTAAGCCTCTCCAAAGTAATGGCAATGCTGCTGAACTGGCTAAAATCAAACAAGAAATTTTATCTGAGCCTCAAACTTTATTTAGCTATATCCGCTTATCTCAGGTGAAAAAAGATGGCCAAATTGAAGGTTATCGAGTTAATCCAGGTAAAAACAGAATTTTATTTGATCAGGTAGGTCTTAAAGCCAATGATCTTGCAGTGAGTATTAATGGTAATAGCCTTACCGATCCTGCAATTATGGCCAAACTTTGGGGTGAGTTGTCTTCAGCCACTGATTTTACACTGACGGTTGAACGTGACGGTCAGTTACATGATATCCACATTGAGCTGCAATAACACTTTAGTGCTTAGCTTGAAATGAATATGCGATAAAGCAGGAGTTTTTTGTGAAAAAATGGATGGGTAAAAGTGCCCTATTATTAGCCAGTGGCTTGTTTTGTACTCAAGCAATGGCCGATGAATTAAGTGCGAATTTTAAAGGCACTGACATTCAAGAGTTCATCAACATTGTTGGTCGCACTTTACATAAAACAATCATTATCGATCCCGCTGTGCGTGGGCAAGTCAATGTGCGCAGTTATGATTTATTGAACGAAGAGCAATATTACCGTTTCTTCCTTAATGTGCTTGATGTCTATGGTTACGCTGTGGTGACGATGGATGATGGCGTGATGAAAGTTATTCGTGATAAAGACGCTAAAACTGCCGCGATTCCAGTTGTGGGCGCCAATGATAAAAACATTCCCGGAGATGCGGTTGTTACCCGTGTGATTGCGGTTAAAAATGTTTCTGTGCGTGAATTGTCACCGTTATTACGCCAACTTAATGATAACGCGGGCGCGGGTAACGTAGTGCATTATGATCCGGCCAATATCATTATGATCACTGGTCGTGCTGCAGTGGTAAACCGCTTAGCTGAAATCATTGAGCGCGTTGACCGTGCGGGTAATAAAGACGTTACCGTGGTGTCACTCAATAATGCTTCTGCATCAGAAATGGTACGTATTATTGATTCGCTCAATAAAAGTGCTGAAGCAAAATCAACCCCAAGTTTTCTGATCCCTAAAGCGGTTGCTGATGAACGCACTAACTCAGTATTAATTTCTGGCGATCCTAAAGTACGTGAACGATTAAAGAAACTGATCCATCGCTTAGATAAAGAGATGGCTGTCAGCGGTAATAGCCGCGTGTTTTATCTCAAATATGCCAAAGCTGAAGATTTAGTCGATGTTCTAAAAGGGGTATCTGAAAATGTTCAAGCATCAACCAAAGGCAATGCAGGTCAAGGCCAAAGCGCAAGTAAAGATGATGTAATGATTTCGGCTCATGCGCCGACGAACTCATTAATTATTTCTGCGCCTGCTGATGTAATGAAACGTTTAGAGTCGATTATTTCTCAACTCGATATTCGTCGTGCTCAAGTTCACATTGAAGCAATGATTGTTGAAGTACAAGAAGGTGAAGGGGTCGATTTTGGGGTTCAGTGGGGGTCTCAAGATGGCGGCGTGATCCAGTTTGGTAACAGCAGTGCGCCAATTGGTGGTTTGTTATCAGCCCAAGAAGCTGGAAAAGATACCACTTCGGTTCAACATGGCACTGATTCTAGCGGTAAACCTTATACCACCGAAACTACCGAAAGTGGTGATTTAGCACCAATGGCGACTTTCTTAGGTGGCGTCAAAGGGGCCGCTGCAGCAATTGCCTTGGGTGACTGGACTGCACTCGTTACCGCAGTGCAAGCTAACCGTAATGTCAATGTGTTATCAACGCCTAATGTGACGGTACTGGATAACCAAGAAGCGAACCTTTCTGTTGGTCAAGAAGTGCCAGTCACCACCGGCTCGCAAACTGGTTCCAATAACGATAATCCATTTACCACTGTTGAACGGAAAGATGTTGGTATTCAGCTTAAAGTGACGCCGCAAATCAATGAAGGTGACTCAGTACAGATGAAGATCGAGCAAGTAGTATCGCAAGTTGCCGATGCTAATGGTGCGGTTGATATTCGATTTGATAAGCGTGAGCTAACCACATCAGTGTTAGTGAAAGATGGCAACATGATTGCGCTAGGTGGTTTGATGCAAGAGAAGACCCTTGAATCTGAGCAGAAAGTGCCAATTTTAGGTGATATTCCAGTATTAGGCGCGTTATTTCGTTCGACTAATAATCAAACTGAAAAAACCAATTTGATGATTTTTATTCGTCCAACCATTTTACGTGATGGCATGAGTGCCGATGGCATGACGCAACGTAAATATAACTACATTCGTGCCCAACAGTTATACCAAGCAGATAAAGGCATGCGCTTAATGGATGCTGAAATGCCGGTTATTCCAAAATATGGTGATGATATGGCGCTACCTGCTGAAGTACGCGCGTTTGTATCGCAGTTGGAGAAGCACTAATGGCAGATGAGTCGTTGGCATTAGAAACTGCAGTGTTATTTCGATTGCCGTTTTCTTTTGCTAAGCGCCATCATGTGGTGATTGAAGCCAATCAACAAGGATGGCAGTTATATTATTGCGGCCAGCTATCTGCAATCGTATTGGCAGAAGTGCGCCGTGTGGTCGGTGACGGTTTTTATCCAGTTGAGTTATCCGAGTCGCAATTTGAGCAAAAGCTCACTGATGCGTATCAACGTGATTCGTCAGAAGCACGTCAGTTGATGGAAGACTTAGGTTCTGATAGCGATGACTTTTTCTCACTGGCAGAAGAATTACCTGAAACCGAAGATTTGCTTGAATCAGAAGATGATGCGCCAATCATTAAATTGATTAATGCCATGCTCGCAGAAGCGATCAAAGAAGGTGCGTCTGATATTCATATTGAAACCTTTGAAAAAGTGCTGTCGATTCGTTTTCGAGTTGATGGCATGTTGCGCGAAGTATTACAACCAAGCCGTAAGTTAGCGCCATTGTTAGTGTCGCGGATTAAAGTCATGGCGAAGTTGGATATTGCTGAAAAGCGGATTCCACAAGATGGTCGTATTTCATTACGTATCGGCGGTCGTGCGGTCGATGTGCGAGTATCAACCATGCCATCGTCACACGGTGAGCGAGTGGTATTGCGTTTATTAGATAAAAACGCCACTCGTCTCGATTTACACAGCTTAGGTATGACAGCCGCTAACCATCAAGCGTTTGGAAAAATAATTGATCGTCCGCATGGCATCATTTTGGTGACCGGTCCGACAGGTTCGGGTAAATCAACTACTTTATATGCTGGTTTACAAGAGTTAAACAGCGCTGAGCGCAATATTTTAACGGTTGAAGATCCGATTGAATTTGATATCGACGGTATTGGTCAAACCCAAGTAAACAGCAAGGTTGATATGACTTTTGCGCGTGGTTTACGTGCCATTTTACGTCAAGATCCTGATGTGGTGATGATTGGTGAGATCCGTGATTTAGAAACCGCAGCCATTGCTGTGCAAGCATCGTTAACCGGTCACATGGTGTTATCGACCTTGCACACTAACACGGCTGTGGGTGCTATTACGCGTTTACGTGATATGGGAATTGAACCGTTCTTGGTGTCGTCATCATTATTAGGTGTTCTGGCTCAGCGCTTGGTGCGAACTTTATGTAGTGAGTGTCGCCAACCTTATGAGGCTGATACTGAGCAGAAAAAACTGTTTATGTTAACCGCGGCTGATAGCCTAACTCTGTACCGTCCGTGTGGTTGTGACAAGTGTAATTTTAAAGGTTACCGCGGTCGTACTGGTATTCATGAATTGCTGCAGGTTGATGAACATGTTCAAGAGCTGATTCATGCTGAAGCGGGTGAGCAAGCGATTGAAAAATATGTCCGTCAAACCACACCAAGCATTCGTGACGATGGTCTTGCCAAAGTACGTCAAGGGATCACCACACTTGAAGAAGTGATGCGCGTGACCAAGGAGAGCTAATGGCGGCGTTTGAATATAAAGCATTAGATGCCAAAGGTCGGCAAAAGAAAGGGGTATTAGAAGGTGATACCTCACGCCAAGTAAGGCAACAGTTGCGGGAACAAGGACTGGTGCCGATTGAAGTTAACCAAACCTCGGGTCAAGGCAAAAAAACAGCGGCAGCACCGAGTAAGTTCACTTTTCGACGTGGGATTAGTACCAATGAATTAGCACTGATCACCCGTCAGTTAGCAACATTGGTGCAGGCTTCAATGCCACTGGAAGAATGTATTAAAGCGGTAGCAGAGCAAAATGAAAAGCCGCGTTTAAAAAATATTCTACTGGCAGTACGCTCGCGCGTAGTTGAAGGTTATACCTTGGCTGACAGCATGGCGGAATATCCGCATGTGTTTGATCAGTTATTTCGTGCCATGGTGGCAGCGGGTGAGAAGTCAGGTCATTTAGATACCATCTTAAACCGTTTGGCTGATTACAGTGAAAATCGTCAACAGATGCGTAGCAAGTTGCAGCAAGCGATGATTTACCCATTAATGTTGACGCTGGTGGCGGTCTCAGTGGTAGCGTTTTTGTTAGCGACTGTGGTGCCTAAAATTGTCGATCAATTTGTGCAAATGAATCAAGGTTTACCAGCAATCACTGAAGTGTTATTGGCCGCGAGTAATTTTGTTCAGCACTGGGGGCTGCTGGTGGTAATCGTGATTATTGGCATGATTACCTTGATCAAAACAGCCCTTAAAAAACCTGCATTTCGCATCAAATGGGATCGGGCTATTTTACGGCTACCAGTTATTGGTAAAGTTGCTCGCGGGTTAAACACCTCTCGTTTTGCACGGACATTGTCGATTTGTACTTCAAGTGCAATCCCCTTATTAGATGGTATGAAAGTCGCGTCTGACGTAATGACCAATACCTACGTTAATAAAAAGATCCTTGAAGCTGCCGATAGAGTGCGTGAAGGTGCAAGTTTACGTATGTCATTGGAAAAAACCGCACTGTTTCCACCAATGATGTTACATATGATTGCCAGTGGTGAACGCAGTGGTGAACTTGAACAAATGCTAACCCGTGCAGCGGATAACCAAGATCGTGATTTTGAATCCTTGGTCAATATGGCGTTAGGAGTATTTGAACCATTATTGATTGTCGCCATGGCTGGAGTGGTGATGTTTATCGTGATTGCAACCTTGATGCCGATTATTGAACTAAACAACATGGTCGGAATGTAGATTTTTCTTTTGGAGGGTGAAAAATGCAACAAAAGCAACGTGGTTTTACGCTGTTAGAAGTAATGGTAGTAATTGTAATCCTTGGCGTATTGGCAAGTTTAGTAGTGCCAAACCTTTTGGGTAACAAAGAAAAAGCAGATCAACAAAAAGCGGTAACTGATATTAGTTCGCTTGAGCAATCATTGGAAATGTACAAGCTCGATAACAGCGTCTTCCCAACCACAGACCAAGGTTTAGAGGCATTGGTAACCAAGCCATCTTCTTCGCCTGAGCCGCGCAATTATCGTGATGGTGGCTACATTAAACGTTTACCAAAAGACCCATGGGGTTACGATTACCAATACGTATCACCGGGCGAACATGGTGCGGTTGATATCTTCACTCTAGGTGCCGATGGCCAAGAAGGCGGTGACGGTATTAATACTGATATCGGCAACTGGAACATGTTGAACTACAACAAAAAAAGCTAAGAAATAATGATGAAGCGTAATGCAGGTTTTACTTTAATTGAAATTATGTTGGTGTTAGTGCTACTGGCTACCAGTGCCGTTGCTGTGGTGTCGACGTTACCCAATAATAAGCGTGATGAAGTGAAAGAGCAGGCAGTACGTTTTCATCATTTAGCTCAACTGTTGGGTGAAGATGCAATGTTAAATGGGGTTGATTACGGTATTCGTATTGAACCCCATCAATATTCTTTTTTAACCCTCACTCAAGATGGTTGGCAGCCATTAGAGGGAGCGAAATTTTTCACCAATGTAAAATTGGATGCGGGTATTACCGCTAACGTTGAAATTGGTGGCGCATGGAAAGATAAGGACCGACTTTTTAAATCTGAGTCGATGTTTAAAAATGACGACATATTTAAAAAGTCTGATCAGGAAAATAAACCGTTACCACCACAAATTGTGGTGATGGCGAGTGGTGACTACACCCCGTTTACGGTCAGTTTTGAAATTAATAATCAGCATCAATTTTGGCAGGTGGTGGCGGATGAAGTGGGTAATTTAGTGCTATTAGCACCAGGGCAAACATTAGCCGAACAATTATCACGACAGGAGCAACCACAGTGAAGCGCTCGCAAGGATTTACCCTGCTAGAGGTGTTGGTTGCTTTAGCGATTTTTGCAGTAGCGGCATTAAGCGTGATGCGTGCCGTTAGTCAAAATTTAAATAATTTAGGTTATCTAGAGCAAAAAACCTTGGCTTCAATGGTAGCCGATAATGAATTAGCGCAATTGCATTTAAGCGGTCAGTACCCAAGTTCGACTAAACGTGGTAAATCGACATTGGCTGATCGAGATTGGTATTGGACTGTTACCAGTACTAAAACTCAACAGCAATTGTTGCGCCAAATAGAAGTATCAGTCGCGACTGATCCACAACGTAAACATTCAGTTATTACGGTAAAGACTTATGTTACAAATTAATCGTCGTCAGCAGCAAGGTTTTACCTTACTGGAAGTGTTGGTGGCGATTGCGGTGTTTGCGATGTTGAGCTTATCTGCCAATCAAGTCATTACTAATGTTATGCGTAGTGATGCGCAATCAAAAGATCACAATCAGCGTTTACAAGCGATTCAGCGCACCATGATCATGATGGATAATGATTTTCGACAGATTGTAGCGCGAAAATTTAGAGTGGATGCTGAAAAGCCAACTGACAAAATATTGCAAGCGAGTGAGTATCTTCTAGATTCAAGCAGCGAAGGGATCACCTTTGTTCGTGGTGGTTGGCAAAATCCACAATCGATGTTCCCTCGCGGTGATATTACTCGTGTTGGTTACCGCATTATTGATGATAATTTAGAGCGGGTTTGGTTTCGTTACCCTGATACTGTTGTAGGTGCCAAGCCGTTAGTGCGAGTGCTACTGACTGGAGTTAGCGATTTAAAATTTGAGTTTTATTACGATAAGCAATGGCATAAAAAATGGAATAA
This sequence comes from Photobacterium andalusiense, assembly GCF_900185625.1. Taxonomy (GTDB): domain Bacteria; phylum Pseudomonadota; class Gammaproteobacteria; order Enterobacterales; family Vibrionaceae; genus Photobacterium; species Photobacterium aquimaris. Next base: position 14,320 of record NZ_FYAJ01000010.1, on the reverse strand, counting down.
AGCCGATAGTTTGCCTGCAGGGATTAAAGTTATTATGACCTTGAAAAAACTCGGTAAAATTGAGCGAATTTATTTATTACCGACCTCTGCACTGCTAACCGATAAATCAAAGGCTGACGCATGAGAAAACAACGTGGAGTTGCATTGATTGTGGTTTTATTGTTAGTGGCTTTGATGAGCTTATTAGCAGTACAAATGACCGAGCGGTTGCAACTTAACTTTCATCGAGTACAAAACCAAGTCGAACATCAACAAGGCTATTGGTATAGCTTAGGGGTTGAAGCGCTGGCAAAGCAAGCGCTCAAACAAAGCCTTAAAGACAGTAAAACTGTTAATTTAACCCAAGCTTGGGCTGTTGGTGAGCAAAGTTATCCATTAGATGGCGGCGCGGTAATCAGCGGTAATTTAACTGATAAACAAACCTGTTTTAATTTAAATGCTTTTAGAAAGATCAAACCGAAGGCTGATAATAGCCAAAAGCCATTTTTAGTGACTTATTTACAAAATATTCTCACTGAGTCGGGTGTCGATGATTATGAAGCCGAGGTGATTGCCGACTCAAGTTGGGAATTTGTGGATAGCAATACCACAGTGCAATCGGCTTATGGCGCTGAAGACAGTAGCTATGAAAGCTTTCAGCCACCTTATGTTACTGCTAATGATTGGTTGGCAGATGGCAGTGAGTTTAGAGCGATTAATGGTGTTTCAGCCAAAATTTATCAACAAGTTAAAGGTTTGATTTGTGCTTTGCCAACCGATGATATGTTACTTAACGTCAATACCATTACTGAAAAACAAGCAGTATTGTTATCGGCATTATTTGCGCCCTCATTATCATTAGATGATGCTAAAAAAATCATTGCTGATCGTGATAAAAATCATACTGTTTGGGATAGTGTTGCTGACTTTATGAAACTTATTCCGCAGCCACCAACAGTAAGTCCTAATTCAGGAACAGATAAAACTGCAACGGAAATGGAGCAATATCTAACTGTTACCAGCCATTATTTTTCGTTAGACGCTGAAATAAAAGTAGACCGTGCCCGAGTGCGAACCGTGGCATTATTTAAACGTGATGATAAGAACAAGGTGACGGTAGTTCGTCGCCAATATGGAGGAATCCGTGAGCGAATTTCTGACGATAAGGCTAAGTAGCCGGCCGGGAATGCCGGTGCAATGGTTGGTCTGGTCGCCACTGCAAAATGAAGTGATTGCATCTGGCCAATTGGCGGATATTAATCAGTTAAGTGAATTAACTGAATATGCAGCAGCTCGCCCTGTTTATGGCTTGGTGCCAACCAGTGAGATGCTATTAACCCAAGTAGCGATTCCTGCTGGAAGTAGCCGTCAGTTAGCGGCGGTATTACCGTACCTGCTAGAAGAAGAGCTTGCCCAAGATGTTGATAGCTTACATGTGCAATTACTTAAACGTGATAATGATATTGCGACGGTGGCTATTATTGAGCATCACAAAATCGCAATGTGGTTAGCGGCGTTTGCAGACTGTGGTATTGAGCTTAAAAAACTGATTCCCGATTGTTTATGTTTGCCCTTATTTAATGATGGTTACAGTGCGGCTGAAATCGATGGGCAGTGGTTAATTCGCCAATCAGAAGCAATGGGCGTTTGTGCTGACAGTAGTTGGTTAGCTGCCTGGGTAACCGCGCAAAAAGCACCAATTATTGTTGATACGGTTGATGATAGCGCCGATGACGAAGGTGATGATATTACGCCTGAAACTGAAGCTGCACGTTTAACGGAAGAAGTTGAATCGATTGTTGCCGCGACTGCGAGTTTGGCTCAGGTGACGATTCATCACTATACACCAGCACCGGTAAATATTCCTGGGCATTGGCAGCCCCAAGCGCCAGAATTGGTGATGCAGTTACTCGCTATCGGAGCTGCAGAATCAAAGGCAACCTTGCTATCTGGGCCTTATAAACCTCAAGCAGCATGGCGTAAACATTTACAGCCGTGGCGTAAAGTCGCGATCGCTGCTGCGGTAGTGTTGGTGGCACTTATTGGAGAGCAAGTACTAACTACGCAGCGTTTAGAGCAACAAGCCAATGCGTATCGAGCTGAAAGTGAACGTATTTTTCGTCAAGTTTTACCACAGTTTAAACGTATACCTTCGCAGAGTTATTTGAAAAATCAAATGAATGCAGCATTGAAAAGTTTAGGTGGTCATGGTGAACAAAATGGCATGTTAATGTGGCTTAGTGAATTAAAGCCAGCATTAATAAAAGTACCTTCGATTAAAATTGTTAATCTAAAATATGATCAAACACGTGGCGAATTGCGCTTACAGGCGACAGCGGCAGGGTTCCAAGATTTTGAACAGTTACGCAGTGCATTGAGTGCGCAGTTTGAGGTTGATCAAGGCCAGTTAACTAAAGCCGATAATTTAGTTAGTGGTGCAGTGGTACTGAGGAGAAAAGCCTAATGGCAGAGATTAAGGCATGGTGGAAATCCCTCAGTCAGCGGGAACAGTATTTGCTGCTTGGAGCAGGCAGTGCATTAGCTATTGCAATGTTGTATTGGGGCGTATGGCAGCCGTTAAATCAACGTGCAGCAGCAGCGCAGAATAAGATTAATCAACAGCGTCAATTATTGACATGGGTTGAGCATAAAGCCAATCAGATTTCGGCACTTAAACGAGCAGGTGGAACCGTCAATGTCAGTGATCAAGGACTTAATCAAGTTATTAATGAAACCACGACTCGCTTTAAAATCGATTTGATTCGCATGCAGCCCCGTAATGATGATCTACAAGTGTGGGTGCAGCCATTACCGTTTGATACTCTAGTCAATTGGTTAGTGTATTTACAGCAGAGCTATGGCATTAATACTCAGTTTATTGATCTCTCAAAAACGGACAAAAACGGCATGGTTGAAGTTAACCGTTTGCAGTTAGGACGAGGATAACCGTGAAATTTAAGTTAGCCGTTAGTGCCAGTTTTGGTGCAGTATTTATTGCCAGTTTAGTGGCTCATGTTCCTGCGAGTTGGTTATGGCAGCATGCACCTAAAATTAATGGTTTATCCTTAGAGGGCATTACAGGGACACCATGGCAAGGCTCTGCAGGTAATGTTCGCTGGCAGAATCAACCTTTTGGTCACTTGCAATGGAATATGCGTATTGGTCGCTTGCTACAAGGTGAACTTGCATTTGATGTTCGCTTTGGTAAGGGCAGTGAATTTCAACTTCAAGGACAAGGATTAGTGGGTTATAACAGTGATGGCCCATTTGCGGAAAAATTATTGTTATCAATGCCTGCCGATCAAGCAATAGCACAAGCCCAACTGCCCGTTCCGTTAACGGTAGAAGGTAATTTAGAATTAACCGTTAGAAATTACCACTATGCAGCACCTTATTGTAAAACGCTTGATGCAACTTTAGCTTGGGTACAAGGATCAGTAGCAACCCCAATGGGAACTATAACTCCTGGACCTGTTTTTGCCGATTTAAGTTGTGCTAAAGGCGCAGTTGTTGCCAAAATTAATCAAACCTCTGCTGATGTTAGCAGTGATTGGCAAGCCAACCTTGCAATTAATCGCCACTATAAATTTCACGGGTGGTTCAAACCGGGAGCACAATTTCCTGCTGGGCTTGCGAAACAATTAAAATGGTTAGGTGATCCTAATATCAAAGGTCAATATAAACTTAACTATTCCGGGCGATTGTAGCGCGAGTTAACATTTTAATCACAAAAGCATTAATAACCGGCAGTCGATTTCGACTGCCGCTTTCTTTCTGGTGATTATTCGCTTTTAATTAGAGTAAGCTTTTTTTATTCTGGTAACGCATTTCATTAAACAGGACCTAATCATGGCGATAGGCAAAGATAAACCCCAAATCTTAGCTGCCAAAGTTGTAGCACAATCACGACTTTTTAAAATTGAATCATTGGAATTACGTTTTTCTAATGGTGTCGAGCGCACTTATGAGCGTATGCAGCCAAGTGGGCGCCATGCAGTATTGATTGTTCCGGTTACTGCTGATGGTGATTTATTACTTATTCGTGAGTATTCTGCTGGTACTGAGCGTTATGAATTAGGTTTTCCCAAAGGTTTGATTGATGCTGGTGAAACGGCACTTGAAGCGGCAAATCGTGAATTAAAAGAAGAAATAGGTTTTGGTGCGCAACGATTACAGCCATTAAAAGAAGTGATTTTAGCACCGTCTTATTTTTCGAGTCGAATGACACTGTTTGTCGGTCAAGATTTATATCCCGAGCGTCTAGAAGGTGATGAGCCTGAGCCGCTAGATATTGTACGCTGGCCGTTAGCACAAGCTGAAGAGTTGCTGACACATGTTGATTTTTCGGAAGCGCGTAGTATTAGTGCGCTGTTTTTAGCCCTAAAGTATTTAGCTTGTGAGGAATAGCCAATGACACTTAACCATCTTATTCCTGAGGTTATCGATATTGCTCAAGCCTCTGGTCGATTGATATTAGATATTTATCAAAATGGTCAGTTTGAGCAACATATTAAATCAGATAATACCCCAGTAACCAGTGCTGATTTAGCAGCTAATCAATTAGTGGTTGAGCGACTATCATTGCTAACACCTGATATTCCGGTGTTATCTGAAGAAGACGCTAATATTTCGCTAACTGAGCGTAGTCAATGGCCACGTTATTGGTTGATCGATCCACTGGATGGCACTCAAGAATTTATTGCTGGCAGTGGTGATTTTGCCACTATCATCGCATTGATTGAGAATAATAAGCCTGTAATGGGGGTGGTATATGCTCCCGTTTCTGGCGTGACGTATTATGCCGCTCAAGGTCAAGGGGCACATAAAATTACCGCTGACGGTGAAACGTGTGTGATCTCAACCAATAAACACCAGTCACCATTACGTGCGTTGACGATTGCGATTAGTCGGCGTCAGAATGTTGATATCACTAAGGCACGATTTGACAGTCAATATCAATATGATGTTGTTGAACTTGGCTCTGCTTCTCTAAAAGCATGTTTAGTCGCAGAAGGGGGCGCTGATTGCTATTTACGTCTAGGACCAACGGGGGAGTGGGATACCGCGGCAACACAATGTATTGTTGAAGAAGCGGGTGGGCGAATCTTTAATACCCATATTACACCGTTGTCTTATAACTTACGCCAGACATTAGAAAATCCTAACTTTATTGTGTTAGGTGATGAACAGCTACCATGGACATCGATTCTAACTGCTGATGATCGCTTAATGACTGCCGAATAAAATCATCACTAATAAACAATACAATTAATAACGGAGCCTCAATGGCTCCGTTATTATTGTAATTTAGTGATAGTTAAAATAATCGATTAAGGCCATTTAATGCTGCAACGCGAAATGCTTCCGCCATGGTTGGGTAATTAAAGGTGGTGTTAGCAAAATACTCAATGGTATTACCTTCACCTTTTTGTTCCATGATCGCTTGGCCAATATGAATAATTTCAGCGGCACGTTCGCCAAAGCAATGAATACCGAGGATCTGTTTGGTTTCACGGTGGAATAAAATTTTTAAACTACCCACTTCAGTTCCTGCAATTTGAGCGCGCGCTAAGTGTTTAAATTGCGACCGACCGACTTCATAAGGAATTTTTGCCGCAGTTAATTGTTGCTCTGTTTGGCCGACAGAACTGATCTCTGGCAGGGTATAAATACCAGTAGGAATATTAGCGATTAATTGTCCTTGCGCCTTACCTGTACTGATAGCTTGTGCCACAAATCGACCTTGATCATAAGCCGCACTAGCAAGACTAGGGTAGCCAATCACATCCCCAACCGCATAGATATGTTCTACTGTGGTTTGATAGTTACTATTAACTCGTAGTTGACCGCGCGAGTCAGGTTCTAAACCAACATGCTCTAATGCCAGTTTATCGGTATTACCAGTACGTCCGTTGGCATACAGTAAACAATCAGCGCGCATCTTCTTGCCTGATTGTAAATGCACAATAACTCCGTCATCAGTGCCTTCTATAGTTTCAAAAGTTTCATCATTACGGATCATGGTACCGGTATTGGTGAGGTGATAAGACAATGAGTCTGACATTTCGTTATCAAGAAATTCCAATAATCGTTGTCGAGTGTTAATTAAATCAACTTTAACCCCAAGCCCTCTAAAAATAGACGCATATTCACACCCAATAACGCCTGCGCCATAAATAATAATATGACGTGGATCATGGGCTAATTGTAAGATCGAATCACTGTCATAAACTCGAGAGTGCGTGAAATCAACCTCGATAGGTTGATAAGGGCGTGAACCGGTTGCAATAATAAATCGCTCAGCACTGAAATAATCAATGCTGCCATCATTGCAAGTCACACTGACTGTATGAGAGTCAACAAATTGAGCTTCGCCATGAATGATTTGGCAGTGATTGCGATCATAAAACCCTTGCCGCATACGGGTTTGTTTGCTGACAACTTCTGCTGCATGGTGAAGGATCTGACTAAAGGTACGGTGTAAGGTTGAGGTATCGTTGCAATAGAGTGGATTTTGATTGAATTCGATAATTCGACTTACGGCATGGCGTAATGATTTTGATGGAATCGTTCCCCAATGTGTGCAGCCTCCGCCAACGCTATTTTCACGTTCAATAATCGCAACCTTAAACCCAGCTTTAGTGAGTCCCATCGCAGCCCCTTCACCACCAGGACCACTGCCAATAATGATGACATCAAAATGATTATTTGGTGTGGATTGGTTATTAGACATAGCCTCATTCCTTGATTGGGTTATTCTTATGTGAATAACTATTATGGTAACGGTTTGGCTGATAGGGATGAATGGTTACATAGTCAGAGCTCGAACTGAGTCACGAAGTTTTTATTATTAATCAAACGTTATTGATCCTGATCGGTTATTAAACAAGCACCACAGTTTGTGATGTAAAATGCAAAATGATATTAATCTAGCTTTGCGTCAGTCGCACTCTACCTTTACTATGTGAGTGTATAGCGTCGTTACAATGACGCGGATGTTACTGTGTAAGCAGAGTATCATTGTAATAAAATCACAGAGAAGCAGATAACTCATGGGGATTAGGGCTCAGCAAAAAGAAAAAACTCGGCGTTCATTAATTGATGCCGCTTTTAGCCAATTAAGTGCCGAGCGAAGTTTTTCTAATTTAAGTCTACGTGAAGTTGCGCGTGAAGCAGGTATTGCTCCAACATCATTTTATCGTCACTTTAAAGATATGGATGAACTAGGGTTAACCATGGTTGATGAGGGGGGATTAATTCTTCGTCAATTAATGCGTCAGGCACGACAACGCATTGCTACCGAAGGCAGCGTGATTCGTACCTCGGTAGAGACTTTTATGGAGTTTATTGAAAGTAGTCCTAACGTATTCCGCTTGCTGCTTCGTGAGCGTTCTGGCACATCAACTGCTTTTCGAGCAGCTGTTGTACGAGAAATACAACATTTCGGGGCTGAACTAGCAGAGTATCTTGAAGCTAAAACTGGGGTAACTCATGAAGAAGCATATACTCAAGCTGAAGCGTCAGTGACATTGGTCTTTAGTTCTGGTGCTGAGGCACTTGATCTAGATAGCCATGCTCGTGCTGAGCATGCAGAAAGACTGATTATGCAACTTAGAATGATTGCAAAAGGTGCCTATTGGTATCGAAAAGAGCGTGAGCGTCGAGAGCTCAGGCAGAAACTATAATTTCATTTTGATTTTGGTGAAGTATATATGGATAAGCAACAACTTAAAGCAGAGCGTAAAACACTGATTTTATCTGGACTAACAGGTTTATGTGGTTACGGCACTCTGGCGGTATTGTTTTCAAGCTATGTAACGTTCTCTATTTTTCCTGTCTTGGCATTTGCCATGGCATTGTACTGCTTATATCAAGAATATATGCGTAAGCCGATGGCTGAAGGTATTCCAGCCGTTGCAAGTGCATGTTTTTTTGTCGGTGTATTTGGCTATGCGGCATTACTTCGCGCTGAATATCCAGATATGGGGTCAAATTTCATACCATTAATGATTACTCTAGCATTGCTATTTTGGGTGTCATACAAAATGGGTATCATGGATAAGAAAGAGAAAAAAGCAGCGTAAGTATCTTGCGATGATAAAAACAAAAAGGCGCTATAAGCGCCTTTTTTATGTCTATATTGTGGCTAATTAAGCTTATTTACGCTCAAGCACAACTCCAGCTTCCATGTGATGGGTGTAAGGGAATTGGTCAAATAACGCGAATCGAGTAATGTTATGGGTTTCAGTTAGAATCGCCAAATTATCGCGTAGAGTTTCAGGGTTGCACGAAATATACATAATATTATCGTAACCTTGCACCATACGGCAGGTACCGTCATCCATACCTGAACGTGGTGGATCAACAAAAATGGTGTTGCAATTATAACTTTGCAAATCAACATTCTGATCTTTTAGACGACGGAATTCACGTTTACCCGCCATCGCATCAGTAAAATCTTCCGCTGACATACGAATGATTTGTACGTTTTCAATGTTGTTTACCGCAATATTGTATTGGGCTGAATCAACCGAAGGTTTTGCTAGTTCAGTTGCAAGTACACGCTCAAAGTTTGGCGCGAGTGCAAGTGAAAAATTACCGTTACCACAATACAGCTCAAGTAAGTCACCAGCACTATCTCGAGTGCAATCAACCGCCCATTCCAACATTTTCTGAGCAACTTCACCATTTGGCTGAGTAAAGCTATTTTCAACTTGTTTGTAAGTTAACGTTTTATCATGAACTTTTAGTTCTTCAATGACAAAGTCTTGGTCTAAGACGATTTTCATCTTACGTGCACGACCAATTAGGTTTAACTTAAACCCTTCGTCATTCAAACGTTGCTTTAATTGTTTTGCTGCTTGAGTCCATTCATCATCTAACTGGCGGTGATAAAGCATTGAAACTAGGATTTCACCACTTAATGTTGATAAGAAATCGACTTGAAATAATTTATGACGCAGAGTTTTTATTGGCTTGATTGCATCAAGTAACATTGGCATTAAATCGTTAATTAAACGGCTTGCCGCAGGGAACTGATCAACACGGTACTTTTCACGCGTGTGTTGATTGAACATGATGTAATACAGTTCTTCGCCTTCGTGCCATACACGAAATTCTGCACGCATACGGTAATGCTCTGCAGGAGAGGCAAACACCTCCAATTCAGGCGTTTCAAAATCGCTAAGTAGATCTTGAATACGGGCTGCTTTTTCATCCAACTGTGGCTGGTAGTCAGCGGTATTAAGGACGGTGGATGTCATAGTGTGTGCCTCGACTGCTCAAAATAAGACCGCAGATTTTATTGTATTGCACACTGATGTCCAGTGTTGGGGCAAATTAAAATTGCGGAGCCCCCAAAAATCTATCACTAATAACAAACAAAACTAGACATAAAAGCAATACACCACTAGCATTCGCGCTGTGCTGGTTAGCCTTGGAAGGCTAGGGAATACGGTGTAAATCCGTAACTGACGCGCAGCGGTAATAGAGAACGAACGCACATGGATGTAATCCAAACACTGTTGATGCTCCCTACAAATAATCAGTGCATGATTTAGTATAGTGGCAATGGGAAGTTGTTGCCTAGGCGACCAAATGGTCATGCTCTTAAGTCCGAATACCAACCAGCAAACAAGCAATCTTGCTTTGATATAAACGCGACTTAGGAAATTGTAATGAAAAAATCCCTTTTAGCAGCGACAGTAGCGTCGTTGTGTCTCCCTTCTTTTGCTTCATTTGCAGCAGACACTACATCTGATGATGTGATGGTAGTAACGGCTAACCGCTTTGAGCAACCAGTAACATCTGTACTTGCACCTTTTAATGTTGTCACTCGTCAAGATATCGATAACGTGCAGGCGAAAACATTAACTGAAGTATTGAGCTTATTACCAGGGGTGCAGATCACTCAAAATGGTGGCCGAGGCCAAAGTTCAAGTATTTTTGTTCGCGGGGCAAACTCTGATCAAGTATTAGTCTTGGTTGATGGCATTCGTATGGCTCGCTCAGTTGCTGGCAACGTTGATTTTAACCAAATTCCACTAACTCAAGTCGAGCGGATTGAATTTACGCGCGGTGCGCGAGCTGCGATCTATGGTTCCGAAGCGATTGGTGGTGTGATAAATATCATCACCCTGACAGGTACAGATACGCCATCAAAAACGAAGTTAGATTTAGGTATTGGGAGTCATAACTACCAAGAGGCTAATGCTTCTGGCGCCTATAATATTGGGGATAAAACCGTATTACAGTTAGCTGCAGGTTACGAAAATGATAAAGGCTATAATGTTCATCCTCAACCAGGATTGAATGACGGTGATAAACATGGTTTTGATAGCCGTAATGCATCGTTAGCACTGCATCATCAATTTAGTGATCAAGTTTCAGGCTATGTCGCAACTCGGTGGTATAAAAATCATTATCAATATGATGGTTCAAGTATCTATTCTGGGCATCAATATGTAAGAGCTGAAACGGAATTTAATGATTACTCTGCAGGTTTAAAATATGCTCAAAATAGCTATAAATCATCACTGATTTTTGATTACCAAAAGCAAGATAACCTGGATCTCATTGATAAAACTAATGTCGTGAATCGTAAAGACCAATATCACCAGCGTAATATTCAATGGCATAACCAATACCAATTACTATCGACACTGTCAGTGAGTGGTGGTATTGATTGGCGTCAAGAGCAATGGAATGATTTAACCGGTTTTGCGGGTAATAAAGAACGAGATAATACCGGTTACTATGCGATTGGCTTATGGGATTACTCGCCGGTTAGTATCGAAACCAGTGTTCGTCTGGATGATAATCAGCAATACGGTACTCATTCGACTTACAATATTGCTGGTGGTTGGTATTTAAATGACAATATTCAATTACGTGGTTCATATGGCACTGCATTTAAAGCACCGAACCTTTATCAATTGTATGTGAAAAGTGCTTGGTCAACTGGTAATCCTAATTTAAATCCTGAAACCTCAAAAAATATTGATGTCTCCTTACATGCTGATTACGACATTGGTAGTTTGGCGGTAACTGCATACCAAATGCGTATTGACGATTTAATCAGTTATACCAGCGGTACACCGTCTTATGAAAATGTTGCAGGCGAAAGCAAAATCAAAGGTGTTGAAGTCGAAGCTGATTTTGATACCGGTATTATTAGTCACCAGCTAAACTTTGATTTTAAAGATCCTCGAGATAGCGAAGGTAAGCAGCTAATACGTCGTGAAAAGTTCTCATTTAAATGGGTCGGTAGCGCGAGTTATGGCAATCTTGATACCGCAGTAACGTACCAGTATCACGGTAAACGCCCAGATTTTGATGTCGAATTACCCGCTTATGATACATGGGATCTGGCATTAACTTATTGGTTGCAGCCTAAACTTGCTTTAAAAGGCCGAGTCGCGAACTTGCTGAATGAGGATTACGAAACAGCTGCTGGTTATGTAATGCCTGGTCGAACGTTCTACACCAGTATTAATTACCAGTTTTAATATTTGATGATGTATAGACAAAGACCGCCATTGCGCGGTCTTTTTGATGGTGATGCAGATGAAAACAAAAGTAATGATCAGTTGGTCATCAGGTAAAGATTCAGCATTAACCCTATCGCGGTTATTGAATGATTCAGACTATAAGGTTGTTGGACTGTTCACAACTCATGTAAATAACGATGTTCCTTTTCAAGCGACGCCAATCTCAGTTGTTAAACAACAAGCACAGCTGATTGGTTTACCGTTAGTGCTGATTGCATTACCTGAAGTATTTCCCGCCAATGATATTTATCAGCAGGCGATTATTGATGGGCTAAAAAATTGTGGCTTACCGTTTGATGCTGTCGCTTTTGGTGATTTGTTTGATAATGGTATTGCTGATTATCGCCGGCAGTATATTGAGCCTGCAGGATGGCAATGTATTTTTCCTTTATTAGGTCAACCTAGCACTCAATTAGCCAATGAAATTATTGAGTCTGGAATTAAAACTAAATTAGTCACCATTGATAGTACTCAATTAGATAGTCAATTTTGTGGGCGTTGGTTTAATCATCAGTTATTAAATGAGTTGCCGAAAACAATTGATCCGTGCGGTGAGAATGGTGAGTTTCATTCATTGGTCGTTGATGCGCCTTTTTATCAGCAGCCACTACATATAAAGTGGTTAGTTTGCGAAATAGAGATGCGATTTTATTATCAACGCTATATGGTTATCGAGACAGGCACTTTGCCGAACGTTGATATCGCAGTATCATGACAGCTTGATATCGTAATAAGGTCAGTGGTAGTGAAAAAAGTTGTTATTTTTGATTCTGGAGTGGGCGGTTTATCTGTTTATCAAGAGATCCATGCTTTACTACCGCAAGTGCAGTTCATTTATGCTTTTGATAACGCAGCTTTTCCTTATGGCGAGCTTGATGATGCCACTTTAATTAAGCGTACTAATCATATTGTGACGCTACTTGCTAACCAGTATCAAGCTGATTTAGTCGTTATTGCTTGTAATACCGCCAGCACGATTGTTTTACCTTCTTTGCGTCAACAGTTAACTATTCCTGTTGTCGGTGTAGTACCTGCAATAAAACCTGCTGCTTTAGTTAGTCAGACTAAAGCTATTGGTTTACTAGCCACTCCAGCAACGGTAAGTCGAGATTATACCCATCAATTAGTACAGCAATTTGCTAAGGGGTGTGAGGTTAAGATGATTGGTTCGACGCGATTAGTCGAAATAGCAGAGCAGAAGTTACGTGGTAAATCAGTTGATATAGAAGAGTTGGAACAAATTCTAAAACCTTGGCAAGGAACAATCGATAGTATTGTATTAGGCTGTACCCACTTTCCACTGATCAAGCATGAAATTGAGACCGCCTTTAAGCACCCTGTTAATGTGGTGGATTCAGGTAAAGCAATTGCTAAGCGAGTTGCACTATTATTAGATTTTCCGAGTAGCGTTATGGCGTCTGGTAATACAATAAAGAATGTCACATACAGCAGCGCCGCAACATATGATGCTGCGGCGCTGAATAAAAGCTTAAATGCAATGCAGTTAGATACTATTCAAGATCTAAACTATCCGCATTTTTAGGCTCATTAGCCTCACGTACTTTTAGTGTACGCTGACCATATTCTTGATTATTAAGTTGCTCAATTGCATGCTCTGCATCTTGACTACTCATAACAACAAAGCCAAAACCTCTACGTTTGCCTGTACGCTTGTCTTTCATTAAGCGTACGGCAAAAACATCACCATGCTCAGCAAAAAGATTTTTTACGTCACTCTCATTTGCACGATAAGGAAGGTTGCCAACATAAAGTGTTTTACTGCTCTGAGAGGGATCTGATTCATCGAGGACGGTATGTTTACTTTCTTGCATAAAGTGTAACGCCAGTCCTGTTAGCATTGCACCTAGTGCAAAACTGATGGCTGGTGGAGTACTACTGAACATACTAAAGATTAAGGCGCCAATGATAGCGATAGCAATCACAGTTATTGTGGTTTGGTTATTTGATTTCATATTTAAAGTACATCTCAAAAGGGAAAGAGAAGAATGCATTAAGTTGGTGTTTTAACATCAAGCTTACAATGATGCCAATTTTAATGACCTGTAATTCATAATAATTGAGCTTAAATATACTCGCATGTGCTTATTACAGTCACATTGTTCACATTAGATGAAATAATCAGCAATTACATTCTTTTTTTTTAAAAAGGCTTGTCAGAGTGATCAAAGTCTCTATAATGCAGCTCCATCGAAAGGGAATACGGTTCAACAACCGACAGAGTTCAAACTTTTGATATTTAACTTATTAGTAATGATTAATCTTTAATTCAATGAATATTAGATGATTCTTTCTAAGAAGTTTTTCTTTAGCTGTTACAGCGAAAGAAGAGTCAATAAGAGGTTTTAAATAATAAAATTTCTTCTTGACTTCATATTGAGATTGCGTATTATACGCAGCCTGACTTGCCGGTGATAAATCACTAAGGTATTGAAAGTCAACGTTCTTTAATAATTTGACCATGCAATCTGTGTGGGCACTCGTTGAATAGTTAAGTCGAAAGATTTATCAATGAACTGAGTGACCAATACAAATAACTACGGTTATTTGGCACAGTCAATTCATTACCATTCTGTTGGAATGGTAATAGCTTTAAAATTACTAAGGTAGTTTTGAAGTCAGTATTCATTGAGCCGTTTCGAAAGAGACAACAAAACTTTAATTGAAGAGTTTGATCATGGCTCAGATTGAACGCTGGCGGCAGGCCTAACACATGCAAGTCGAGCGGTAACAGATTGATAGCTTGCTATCAATGCTGACGAGCGGCGGACGGG
>NZ_FYAJ01000046.1:0-829 GCF_900185625.1 Photobacterium andalusiense | reverse complement strand
AAAAATCCTCACATTGCTGACGAGGCTTCGTTGTGTTGTGAAGCGGACGGGACTTGCCATTCCGAAAATCAGCGCGACCCTCGGCGTGCAAACCGATTATTCATACTTATTGCATCTAGGTTAGATATTCCAGATGCAAAAAATCCTCACATTACTGACGAGGCTTCGTTGTGTTGTGAAGCGGACGGGACTTGCCATTCCGAAAATCAGCGCGACCCTCGGTGTGACAGACCGAACATTCAAACTTATTGCATCTAGGTTAAATATTCCAGATGCAAAAAATCCTCACATTGCTGACGAGGCTTCGTTGTGTTGTGAAGCGGACGGGACTTGCCATTCCGAAAATCAGCGCGACCCTCGGCGTGCAAACCGATTATTCATACTTATTGCATCTAGGTTAGATATTCCAGATGCAAAAAAGCCTCACATTGCTGACGAGGCTTCGTTGTGTTGTGAAGCGGACGGGACTTGCCATTCCGAAAATCAGCGCGACCCTCGGCGTGCAAACCGATTATTCAAATTTATTGCATCTAAGTTAGATATTCCAGATGCAAAAAATCCTCACATTGCTGACGAGGCTTCGTTGTGTTGTGAAGCGGACGGGACTTGCCATTCCGAAAATCAGCGCGACCCTCGGTGTGACAGACCGAACATTCAAACTTTTTGCATCTAGGTTAAATATTCCAGATGCAAAAAATCCTCACATTGCTGACGAGGCTTCGTTGTGTTGTGAAGCGGACGGGACTTGCCATTCCGAAAATCAGCGCGACCCTCGGTGTGACAGACCGAACATTCAAACTTTTTGCATCTAGGTTAAATATTCCAGATG
>NZ_FYAJ01000068.1:0-511 GCF_900185625.1 Photobacterium andalusiense | reverse complement strand
AACAAGCATTGAGGCTTATTACTTTTAAATAATGGTGCGCGCGGGAGGATTCGAACCTCCGACCGCCTGGTTCGTAGCCAGGTACTCTATCCAGCTGAGCTACGCGCGCACTAAATCGGTGTAACAGCAACAAGCATTGAGGCTTATTACTTTTAAATAATGGTGCGCGCGGGAGGATTCGAACCTCCGACCGCCTGGTTCGTAGCCAGGTACTCTATCCAGCTGAGCTACGCGCGCACTAAATCGGTGTAACAACAACAAGCATTGAGGCTTATTACTTTTAAATAATGGTGCGCGCGGGAGGATTCGAACCTCCGACCGCCTGGTTCGTAGCCAGGTACTCTATCCAGCTGAGCTACGCGCGCACTAAATCGGTGTAACAGCAACAAGCATTGAGGCTTATTACTTTTAAATAATGGTGCGCGCGGGAGGATTCGAACCTCCGACCGCCTGGTTCGTAGCCAGGTACTCTATCCAGCTGAGCTACGCGCGCACTGTGTTTCTTTTAAGA
>NZ_FYAJ01000019.1:0-7811 GCF_900185625.1 Photobacterium andalusiense | reverse complement strand
CTGTACAGGAGTAACAGCCGTCAGAGTATAATTAGGATCCGTAACCGCTTTCGTTACATAGAGCTGATCACACGTTGCTGTTGTAACCAAGTCAGATATAAAGATACGGTAATCTTCCACTTCGCCATTTGGCGCTTCACCTACAGGGGTATTACATTCAGTACCAGAGCAGACTCGTACTCGCATATAGGTATACCCCATACTAGCACCAGCAGGAACCGTCACTGGATATGTTAATCCGGTGTTCGCTGTAACCGCTGCAGCACTGATAATTTGCTCATCAGTATCACTCCAATCACCATTACGGTTCCAATCAATCCAAGCGTAGACATTAACAGTAGTTAAATCAGAGCCAGGATCAAGCGTAGTTGAGATCGTGACATTTTCATTGGTTCCTGGTTTCATCGTTGTATTCAACGTGACGCCATCTTCATCATTCGGGGTATTCGTTATATCATCAGCAGTAGCGGCGGGGTTCTGTAAGGTACCATCATCAGTATCCCATTCAGTGCCTAATGTAATGTCCACTTGACCATTATCATTACTGTCGTAACGCATGTGCATCGCGCCATTATCATCTTTACGAGTATTGTAATTATCAGTATCAATACCATTACTATTATCTGGCGCATCACCAAAATCATATTCACTAAAGGTAATTGTTTGCTCTAAAATACAGACTTTCTGAAGGTTCTTAAACCCTCCTGTTGCACCGGTGAAGCCATAATAAACATTACTATCACCATTAAAATCATCGGTAATAAAATCACGATTTAGCGATTCTTTTAAGTTCCCATCAAAGTAATAAGTAAATGTAGTCGTTGTTGGGTCCCAATCAAAGATAACTTCGTGATATTGACCATCTTCTATATTACCTAAATCATGAGTAGTGGTACCGATAAGCGTAAATGGTACTGATGCAGGGTCATAAATCGTTGTATGATCATTTACAATATCAAGGTAATTCGCACCATTATTAAAGGTATCAAAATCGACGGTTACTGCAGGATTTAAGCCCAGAGCACCTAATCCTCCTCCCTGTATACCAATCGCTTGATTCCCATTAGGCACATTTTGTAAAGTAAAGGTGACGCCATCTGCACCCGCATTATTGCTTCCTAAATAAATACCAAAACGTAACCTAAAGGATTCAGATAAATTAAACTTATCCGTGGTCCAGAATGCCCCTTTTTGACTAGTTAAATCTCGTGTAATAATGATCTCATTAGTCGCATTATCAACATAAGAGTCGGCAGTCGACACCATAGTAAATTGAGTCCCTAGCGATAAACAGCTGAGGTCAGTCAAGGCAATCAGGTTATCTTCAACCTCACCATCATCAGCAATCCCATTGATAGTGTTACAGTTACCACTATTGGTGCAGTAACGAGTTCGAGTCCAGAATTCGGTCCCCGAGGTCGAACTCGACGCAGGTATCGGTAAAATATTATTCCCAGCTACTACCGCCATATCATTAATAGATTGCTCACCACTATCATTCCAATCACCATCATTATTCCAGTCTGTCCAGACTGACACGTAACCATCATGAGTAGCATCCAATTCAATGTTTGAACCCACTATGTTCAAACCGGTACTTTGGATCTGATTATATAAGGTAATGGTTGAACCGCTTTCATCATCACCATTACCACCACTACTGACGGCTAAATTATCGCCATCCGTCGTTGTATAATGGGTCTCATCGACATCAACGCCGACACCAATGTAATTACTGCGTACGTAGTGGCTTGCCATGCCAGCCGCCGCATAACTCATTGGGGCATCGCCATAATCTTGAGTTGAAATTAAGTGATCTTCAATTTCACCATTCGAGGCTTGGCTATTTATCTCGTTTTGCGTCAATACATTAGTCGTAATACGTAACCGGACATACAACTCGCCACTACCAGCGTCATCAGCAACAGTAAAGGTTAAACTCGACGCTCCATCAGATGTCGCATCAGTATCATTACAAGGAGCAGAACTGAACTCGCCTGACTCTGAAACATCACCATTAACATTGAAGTCGATCCAGCCATACACGGTCGCGTCTAAGTCAGTGATACCATCATGATCATTACACACCACATCCAAGGTTAATGTGCCAGAGCCTCGAGCATATACAAGTATGGATGTAAAGGCATCTTCATCACTCGGTGTGACACCTTTGGTGTCATCATCACTGGCATTACCGTTATCATCGCTGCCATCACCAAAGCCATCACTATCAGCATCACCCGCCACATTACCAAGGTAAATATAAGGACTTCCTGTTGCGTGACGCGGTCCACCATTGGCTTCTAGGGTCATGAAGCCTGCACTTTCAGGGGCATCACCATAATCGTATTCAACATCTAGCGTGACTTGGTGATCTTCCACTTCACCATCATTGGCAAGTCCATGTGGCGTAGAACAGTCAGAAGTATCGCGGCAAATACGTACCCGTAAATAACTAATACCCGCTAAGACATCGCTTGGAACATCAAACGTCAATTGCTTATTGGTATCATCATCAGCCGAAGTTAAGGCAATCGGTATTGCGGCTTCTGTTGCTGAATCAAAGACACCATCACGATCAAAGTCTATCCAACCATATAAGGTCGCATTAGCATCAGTGTGTACACGTGTCGTCAATTGCACTGGAATACTCGGTTGTGCATTGATTACTGTCGGAATCGTCACACCATCTTCATCACCACTCACCGCATCATCGTCTGTTGCATCGCCACTATTATCGATACCATCAACAAAGCCATCAGCCTCGTCATCAGGGGCGACCGCACCGAGATAAACCACTGGGGCTAATTCAACAATGTGTAACGGTCCAACGCCTTCTCCTGCGGCATCCACGCGATCTGTTCCGTAACTTTCAGGTGCATCCCCTAAATCACCTAACCCGATTGCGAGCAGATAATCCTCAACTTCACCATCTATGGCACCTCCCATCCAATCGGTTGCGGTTAATGTATCAGTGGTTAAGCGCACACGAATATAACTCATACGATGAGGCGCTAATGTCACCCCACTTAATCCTGTCCATTCGAGGGTAAATTGCCCTTGTTCAGTTCCTGTTGGGACTGGTTTATATTGCGCTTCACTCGCATCAAATTGATTATCTTGATTAAAATCGACCCATGCCCAAAGGTTTGCTTCAACACCCGTATTATTCGTCGCTTCAATAATCACGCTATAGGTTGCATCTCCTATCGCAACAGGCAGTAATATATTGATGCCGTCTTCATCATCTGGGCTGGTATTGGCATCATCGCTACGAGCCAATATATCGGGCGTTGCATCAACTTCACTATCTGCAACTTGATCACCTAAATACAAATCAGGGGTAATAACATGATAAGCCCCATTGGTAGCAAAGGCTGTTTTGTATTCATCCAGTGCGTCACCAAAATCAACGTCACCAACCACAATACGATGATCTTCCACCTCACCATTAGTGGCAGCACCAAAGGAGCGCGGATCTTCCTCGCTACCCATGGCACTATCAAGGAGTACATCAGAAGTAATACGAATGCGGAGGTAATAGTTACCGTTAGTCAGTCCTGATAATGAAGGCCATGTCACCACTTGTGGCTGAGCATTTGTGCCATCACTTACAGTGATCACCCCTTCATCAATCAACTCATCTTTATCAAAGCGGTTATTCTTATCCCAATCAATCCACGCATAGAGATAACTGTCAGTACCTAGCGTATTGGTCGCCACAATATCAAGCTGATAACTTGTATCGGAATCCAGTAGTTTAACAAACTGAACCCCATCTTCATCATTCACGCCACCAACAGGATCGCCCGGTGTATCATCGTCTTTTGCTATTAATGATAAATCTGTACCGTCACCCCATGAGCCACTGTCACCATCTGGTTTTTCCATACCAAGATAAGTTTGTTCAGCGGCTAATGATGTACCATGGCTGGCCTCTTGATACGGTGAAGGGGCATCGCCATGATCTGGCATGAGCGACGTTCGCCAATCGACTTCTACATTATTATAGGATGGATAACGATTCAAGAAACCAGCAGGCGATGTGATAGTCGTATCAACAACGAAGTTAACGCGCCCCCATTCTGTCGATGAAGGTGGCGGCAGGATCGCATCATCAATACCATCCAAATTGCTATCGATCCCTGACAGCGTAAAACTTGCCTCATCAGTATCATCGGTTTCTGTATTATCTGAATCCGTATCTAAGGTGTCTGTCTCACCTAAACTATCACTATTAACCGGAATTAAACCAACGCTAACCGTTCCATTTATATTGCCCGTATCTGCATCATAGGCATCATCCAAACCATCCTGATCAATATCGGTAATTAGATGACTTTCATTACTTGGAGGAATATAGCTAGAAGTAGCCTGAGCTTCGAGATTATCGGGTATGCCATCGTTATCACTGTCAAGATCGAGGTGATTAGGTATTCCATCGCCATCAGGATCAATAGATGAAGGTGATGTACAATACGTTTGACCTGATGCACCACCTAAATTAATGGTTAACCCTTGATTTCCGCCCGCATATTCATTGATATAAAGTCGTAACTTATCACCCTCATCAAATTGAATATTGCTAACACCAGGTGAAGGTGATGTCCATGCAGCAGTACAGAACAGTAAGGTTTCTGTCCCATTTTGAGCAACCTTGATTCCCATCTTACTATCGTGTGTTGTACCTGATGGTAAAAGGTCATAAAGACCTACCTCTCCTGCATTAAAAGTATGTTCATGACGAACGATCCAATGCGAACCCGTTGGATTACTTCCTGTAACATTACCGCCATTGCTATTTAATGTTGCCAGTAAAGTTGATGCTCCACCGTTATACCAATCAACTTTTAATTCTCCAGGGAACTCATTCATCGTGCCAGATGCTATTTCAGAGACAGATGCAATACCTAATTGATCACCACAATTCGGACCACTACCACCTTGATATACTTTTATGTCCCAAGCACTTTCAAATATCGGGGTATTCGAACATACATACCCTTCAACAGTATCTAAAATACCGTCGTTATCATCATCAATATCAATATCATCAGTAATGCCGTCTTTATCTGTATCTGTTGTTGATGGACTAGCAATACTAGGGTGTTCATAAGTAAAGCTAACAGGGTAATCTTCCACTTCACCATCGCTAGCTACGCCAATAGCGCGGGTATCTTGATCGCTCCCCGTCGCTCCTGTGGTTAAGCTATCAGTGGTAATACGCGCACGAACATAGCGTGTACCTGTGGTTAATCCAGATAACCCCGACCAAGTGATATTTTCAGTTGTTGCTCCTATACCCGCTGAAATAGTGGCGGTTTGATATTCATCAACATCAAAGCTACCGCTTCCATCGCTGTCTAGCCAAACATGTAAATAGGCATCTTGCGTTGGGTGATCATTAGTTGCCGCAATCGTTAATGAATAGCTTGTATCAGTAACATCAATCATCGGTACAACAGCAATACCATCTTCATCATCGACACCGTTAATTGGATCTCCAATAGTATCGTCATCGCTGGCATTGCCGTTATCATCAATACCATTGCCCCAATCGGTATTTTCGTAGTCAATAACACTACCTAATTGCACTACATCATTATTAATACCATGTGATGCACTACCATAACTCGCTGGCGCATCACCATAGTCACCATCGGCGACACCAATGATATAGTCTTCAACTTCACCTTTTGACGCATAACCACCCGCATCGTTGGCTGTGATACCATCACTACTTGGCATTAAGCGCGCACGAATAGCATAATTACCCACCGTGGCATTAATGATTGGCCATGTCAGTACAACATCTGTTGCAGTATTATTACTGGCTAATCCGGTTTGACTTTGCGCTTCGCTGGCATCAAAGGTTCCACTACGATCCCAATCGACCCATACAATCACATCAGCTGTATTGCCACTGTTATTAAACACATTGGCAGTAATGCTAAAGCTGGTTGCACCCACAACCAGAGTATTAAAAGCTAATCCATCTTCATCGTCAGTTGCGGTTAAATCATCACTATCAGCATTTGCACTAGCGGTCGGAGAATCAATATCAGGCTCTTCTGTTCCAAGATATAAATTACTGGTTGCAACATGGTAAGGACCACCACTGGCAAATGATGTCATGTAAGAATCGGGCGCATCACCACCGTCATAAATACCCCCTTGAACCCCGACAATTTTGTAATCCTCAACTTCACCATCACTAGCTGAACCAAGCTCACTATTGGTATCAATGGCATCAGTTGTAATACGGAAACGTGCATAGTAAGTGGTGCTATTAACAAGCGTGCCAGCCAAATTAAAGGTAAGGGGGTAATCTGTTGCGGTGGTATTGGCAGGCACCACTTGGGTGATCCCTTCTGATGCCTCAAATTGACCGTTGCGATTGAAATCAAACCACGCCACTAAATTTGCATCAGTCGATTTATCATTGGTCGCATTAACGGTGACAGTGTAGGTATTTTCACCACTAAAGGCAGGGCTTAAAGTAACACCATCGTCTACATCGCCTTCAGCATTGGTCGATACAAATGCATCGGTTTCTAATGTCGGTGCATCGCCTAAATACAACTCACCATTGTTTGTATGACGAGGGCCATTAAATTGATAGGCGGTTGAATAATTATTGGTAGCTTGAGCCACACTGGTATCAGGTGCATCACCAAAATCGACTTCAACCAAAGGGCAGCGAGAGTTAACGTTACTCGTATCATTTAGCCAATTATTACGAGCATTAAATGCAGTCGCATCTTCATAATAATCATAAGCAAAGTCAGCAACCTCCTGATACACCGCAGCATTATGGCTCCAATAACTAGGTGTAAAGAAGAATTGACGTTCACCTGAGCCTATATATGGTCCCACTTGGCCTTTAGGGAAAGAATACCCCCCTGTAGATGTCGGGTTATAGGGAATTAACCACGCCATTGCATCCACGTTATTACACGAATCGCCTACGGTTGGTAAGGTATACAATACATTACGATGATCGATACCTGTCACGGTTGATAATGAGCCTGTTGTCTGCACTGGCGTTGTTTGTACCAATGCACCCGCAGACGTTGAAGGATGGAACGAAGGCAGCATATTTCCCCCGTTATAACCAGCGAATGCGGTCGCTGCAGCGCCAGGGAATCCCATTTGTTGAAGAATATAGGCGTTAAGTCGCTCTGTTGAATCAGTGAATTTGCCACCTTCAACAATCGTTAATAAAATACCACCTTGGTTACGATAGGCGATTAATGCATCTATTTCAGCCACACTATCATTACTGGTACTATTAGATCTATCATGCTGATACAGCACCATTTGATAATCTGTTAAAGTAAAGTCAGTAGTAATATCATCGGTAGGCACTAACACATCATAAGTAACATTGCCGATACCGTATTTATTTTCAAACACACCAATCGTATCAAGATTACTAGTATGACCTTCAATACGATATTCAATGACTCCCGCATTTTGTTGAATAAGTAAATGGAACGTCACTTTATGATGATGATCTTCTACCTCACCGTCACTCGCTCCACCGAGTGCTCTTTCATCTACATCTGCTGTACCTACATTATCAGGTTGAGTGATATTTAAATCATCGGTGGTTAAGCGTAAGCGAACGGCACTCGCACCCACACCACCACCTGTACTACCGGATATATTTGTCCAATTTAATGTCACATTGGCATTATTAGTGCCATCAGGCACAGCAACTGAGGTCATTTCATCTGCTTGAAATTGCCCATCAGCATCATGATCGACCCATGCATATAAGGTGGCAGCACCGCCTGTAGTATTAGTCA
>NZ_FYAJ01000040.1:0-1037 GCF_900185625.1 Photobacterium andalusiense | reverse complement strand
ATGAAGTCATCAAGTTGGAATTCACCTGCCATGTAACGGTCAACGATACCAGGAAGCTCTGAACGGCCTTTAACACCACCAAATGCAGAACCACGCCATACACGACCAGTTACTAGTTGGAATGGACGAGTAGAGATCTCTTGACCTGCACCAGCTACACCGATGATTACAGACTCGCCCCAACCTTTGTGACAACACTCAAGTGCTGAACGCATAACATTAACGTTACCGATACACTCAAAAGAGTAATCTACGCCGCCATCAGTCATTTCAACAATCACTTCTTGAATTGGCTTATCAAACTTCATTGGGTTGATGCAATCTGTCGCACCTAGTTTACGTGCAAGGTCGAATTTGCTTTCGTTGATATCAATCGCAATGATACGGCTTGCTTTAGCCATAGTACCACCGATGATAGCAGCAAGACCGATACCACCAAGACCAAAGACAGCAATAGTATTGCCTTCTTCAACTTTAGCTGTATTAAGTACCGCACCCATACCCGTTGTTACACCACAACCTAGTAGACAAACTTCTTCAAGAGGTGCTTCTTTGCTGATTTTAGCCAAAGAAATTTCTGGAAGTACAGTGTACTCAGAGAAAGTAGAACAACCCATGTAATGGAAAATTGGCTGACCGTCTTTGTAGAAACGGGTTGTGCCGTCTGGCATTAGGCCTTTACCTTGAGTTTCACGTACTGCCTGACAAAGGTTAGTTTTGCCAGATAGACAGTATTTACATTTGCCACACTCAGCAGTGTAAAGTGGAATAACGTGGTCGCCAACTTCAACACTTGTTACGCCTTCACCAACCATTTCAACAATACCGCCGCCTTCGTGACCAAGGATTGCTGGGAAGATACCTTCTGGATCGTCGCCTGATAATGTGAATGCATCTGTGTGACATACGCCAGTTGCAACGATGCGAACTAATACTTCGCCAGCACGTGGTAGCATTACATCAATTTCTTCAACAGAAAGAGGTTGTTTTGGACCCCATGCGATAGCAGCTTTTGATTTGATAAATTTGTCAGTCAT
>NZ_FYAJ01000035.1:0-1345 GCF_900185625.1 Photobacterium andalusiense | reverse complement strand
TAATAATCCGATCAAGAAAATATTAAACATTGGTTTTTCGCCGGACTCATTTATTTGTCTTCACTTTAAAAAGTGAAAGCAAACACAGACACTTGAATGTGTATGTTTTGAGAACTCGTTTTTATTCTTCTTTTACAAGAAACAACAAAAACATTTTTAAAATCAATCTTTCGATTGAATTTACTAGTCAGCTTTCCAGATTGTTAAAGAGCATGCAATTATCTAATGATAACCACTTTGTAATCACACTCTTACGAATGCATTTATAAAGTGGTGGAGCTATGCGGGATCGAACCGCAGACCTCTTCGCTGCCAGCGAAGCGCTCTCCCAGCTGAGCTATAGCCCCTTAAAGTTTTACTTCTTTAGGAGAAGTTCTCTAAAAAGAGAAAGTGGTGGGCGATACCGGGCTCGAACCAGTGACCCCCTCCTTGTAAGGGAGGTGCTCTCCCAACTGAGCTAATCGCCCACGATAGTTGCTATTTGTTTTCACTTTAAAAAGTAAAACCAAACTAGCTTTCCTTCGTGGAAAGGAAATGGTGGGTCGTGCAGGATTCGAACCTGCGACCAATTGATTAAAAGTCAACTGCTCTACCAACTGAGCTAACGACCCAATTTTCACTTCAAAGAGAAGTGGCGTCCCGTAGGGGAGTCGAACCCCTGTTACCGCCGTGAAAGGGCGGTGTCCTAGGCCTCTAGACGAACGGGACAATGTTCATACTTATTGTTGTTGGGCAACAATAAGTGGCTCTTTTACATTTCGACCAAGCAATCTGTGTGGACACTGCATAAAACAGCATAAGTCTTTAGGTAAGGAGGTGATCCAGCCCCAGGTTCCCCTAGGGCTACCTTGTTACGACTTCACCCCAGTCATGAACCACACCGTGGTAAACGCCCTCCCGAAGGTTAAGCTATCTACTTCTGGTGCAGCCCACTCCCATGGTGTGACGGGCGGTGTGTACAAGGCCCGGGAACGTATTCACCGTGACATTCTGATTCACGATTACTAGCGATTCCGACTTCATGGAGTCGAGTTGCAGACTCCAATCCGGACTACGACGTACTTTGTGGGATTCGCTTACTATCGCTAGTTTGCAGCCCTCTGTATACGCCATTGTAGCACGTGTGTAGCCCTACTCGTAAGGGCCATGATGACTTGACGTCGTCCCCACCTTCCTCCGGTTTATCACCGGCAGTCTCCCTGGAGTTCCCACCATTACGTGCTGGCAAACAAGGATAAGGGTTGCGCTCGTTGCGGGACTTAACCCAACATTTCACAACACGAGCTGACGACAGCCATGCAGCACCTGTCTCAGAGTTCCCGAAGGCACTAAGCTATCTCTAGCG
>NZ_FYAJ01000030.1:0-1702 GCF_900185625.1 Photobacterium andalusiense | reverse complement strand
TCTTATGAAGATGCGCGTGCGGTTATCATGTCGACTCAAATCGATAGCCTAGTATTAGCACTAGAAAAAACTGAAGAGCAAATCGTTAATTCTAACGAAGAAGTTGATTTGTTAGCAGCACTACAAGCACGTCAATCTGAAGTGCCAGTATTTCTACTAGCAGAACGTGCTCGTACATCTATTCTTAACAACCGCCAGTTAATGGAGCGTGTTGATGAGTGTTATTCAGTACTAGAAGACACTGCTGATTTCGTTGCTGGCCGTATCGTTGCTTCAATGCGTCGTTACCGCGCACAAGTGTTACCACCGTTCATGAAAGCGATGATGCACTACAACGACATCCATGAATATTCATGGTCTGCGCCTGGTCACCAAGGTGGTATCGGTTTTACTAAGACCCCTGCTGGTAACCAATTCTTTGAATTCTTCGGCGAAAACTTGTTCCGTACCGATATGGGTATCGAGCGTGCTGCACTAGGTTCATTACTTGACCACAGTGGTGCATTTAAAGATTCAGAAGTTGAAGCAGCTAAGATCTTCGGTGCTCACCAGTCTTACTCTGGTATCGTAGGTACTTCAGGTTCAAACCGTACTATCATGCAAGCATGTATGAAAGATGACGACATTGCTATCTGTGACCGTAACTGTCACAAATCAATTGAACAAGGTCTGATCCTAACTGGCGCACGTCCAATCTACATGGTTCCTAGCCGTAACTGCTACGGTATCATCGGTCCAATCAGCAAAGTTCAAATGAGCAAAGAAGGCATTGCGCTTAAAGCGAAAAATGCGGGTATTCCATTCAACGCTGATGAGAAAAAAGCCAGCTACGCTGTAGTAACTAACTGTACTTACGACGGTTTATGTTACCACTCAGAAGTGACTGAAGCGCTACTAGGCGAAAGCTCTAGCCGTATTCACATGGATGAAGCTTGGTTTGGTTACGCACGTTTTAACCCTATCTACAAGGGTCACTTCGCAATGCGTGGCGATGCTAAAGACCACACTGGTCCTACAGTATTTGCAACGCACTCAACGCACAAGTTATTGAATGCATTGTCTCAAGCATCATACATTCACGTACGTAACGGTGAAAACGCGATCAACTTTGACCGTTTCAACCAAGCTTACATGATGCACACTTCAACATCACCGCTATACGCAATCTGTGCGTCTAACGATGTTGCTGCGAACATGATGAAAGGCGAAAGTGGTCTATCGCTAACTAACGAAGTTAACCGCGAAGCGATCATCTTCCGTCAAAACATGCGTCAACTATTCAACGATTACACTGCTGAAAACGATTGGTTCTTCAAGCCTTGGAATGCTGAAACTGTTACAGAAATGAACGGTGACAACGTTAATTTTGAGAATGCATCTGTTGAGTCTCTAATGACTATCCAACAGAACTGGAAATTGACTCCTGGCGACAAGTGGCACGGCTTTGACGAAATCGACAATGACTGGTGTATGCTTGATCCAATCAAAGTTAGCTTGCTAACTCCGGGTCTTGACGACAACGGTAACTTCCTAGAAACAGGTGTTCCAGCAGCGCTTGTTACTGCATACCTAGGTCGCTTCGGTATCGTACCAACACGTACTACTGACTTCCAAGTAATGTTCCTATTCTCAATGGGTATTACTAAAGGTAAGCGTGACACATTGATCAACACCTTGTTGTCATTCAAGCGTCACTACGATG
>NZ_FYAJ01000012.1:0-89201 GCF_900185625.1 Photobacterium andalusiense | reverse complement strand
GAATTTGCTTGGCGACCATAGCGTTATGGACCCACCTGATCCCATGCCGAACTCAGTAGTGAAACGTAATAGCGCCGATGGTAGTGTGGGGTCTCCCCATGTGAGAGTAGGACATCGCCAGGCTTTAATTTCTTGTTTTAAGATTTTAAGAAAATCTTAAGGCAAAACAAGTTGCATTTATGCTGAATAGACACTGCGGAGTGGTAGTTCAGTTGGTTAGAATACCGGCCTGTCACGCCGGGGGTCGCGGGTTCGAGTCCCGTCCACTCCGCCATTATACAGAAAAGCCCTAATCGAAAGATTAGGGCTTTTTTACGTTTGTATATTTACGTTTGTATAAACGTAAATGATGCAGAATAGAGACAGTGGAGTAGTAGTTCAGTTGGTTAACTTTTTATTGGTAAGCTTAGCGGCCTGACACGCTGGGGTCGCGCTGATGTTCGGCATGGCAAGTCCCGTCCACTCCGCCATTATACAGAAAAGCCCTAATCGAAAGATTAGGGCTTTTTTACGTTTGTATATTTACGTTTGTATAAACGTAAATGATGCAGAATAGAGACAGTGGAGTAGTAGTTCAGTTGGTTAACTTTTTATTGTGAAGCTTAGCTACCTACCACGCCGGGAGTCGCGCTGATGTTTAAATGGCAAGGTGACCATTTTTAACCGGTAAAGTATCACCTACAGGCTCTTTTTCCATACGAATAGTATTTTGTTTAGCACCAATTTTATAAGTCACGTCATAACCAACGATCTTATCGCTTTTAGTGTATTCATTATGACACCGTTGCTCCATTGAGGTCGTGGTGTTTTCAGCTTGGTATTTACCCTGAACGGCACGACCTGCAACGGCTCCAGCAACAGCTCCTGCTACTGTAGCGAGTGTTTTACCTTTACCACCACCAACTTGATGTCCCAATACGCCACCAATAGCACCGCCTAACCCAGTACCCACTAATTTATTTTCGTCTTTTATGGCAGCGTGATGAGTAACAGCCACTTGCTCGCATACTTTATGCGGGATCGATACCGTTTTAGTGACAGCTTTGACAGAGAGAATATTAGCTTGATTGGGAGTGCTTTTATTGTTGTCATTACAACCTGTAAGGGCACTTGATAAGGCAATAATGGTGCTAAGACTAATAATGAGATATTTATTCATTGGATACTCCTAATAATACAGTGTCCACTATGGTGTTTTAGGAGTAAAAAAGTGACAGCAAAAAGTAATTTTATTGTAAAAGTTATGTCAACGATGTAACTGTTAATTATGACGTATGGAATTATTTTAATATCAGATAATGAGGAAAGGTTTTTTTCTTGATAACGATATACATGCGCAGAATAAAGATAAAAGCAATGCTCACTAATGCAGAAATTTCTGAATTAATATTATAGCGTACCATTATTACATATAGTGAACAGCCAATAATAACTGGAGTTGCATAAAATTCAGTATTATTAAACATTGTTGGACGGCTGGCGATAATATCACGTACAACACCACCAAAAATAGCGGTGATCATTCCCATCGTTATGGCAACATAAGCGGCATAGTCTTGAGTAATCATATTTTTGGTGACTAATACTGAGAACATTGAGATACCAATAGCATCAAGAATGACAATTAAACGTTCCGCGCGAATTTTACGTAAGTAAGGCGCGAAGAAAAAGCCAAAGATAGACGCGAATAATGCCGTCCAAAAGTAAGATGGATCTTTGATCCAAAAAACTTGATCGGTGGATAAAATAACATCACGAACAGTGCCACCACCAAGTGCCGTTACCCAGCCTAAGACTAAGACACTAACAATATCTTTGCCTCGATTAGTTTCGCTAATAACAGCGCTGAGAGCAAAGGCAATAATACAGATGATTTCAATAGTGTGAACAAACATCTAAGCGCCTATAGTGTGGTGATTGTTTCTATTATAATTATAAATATTAGCATGTTAGATATTAAATGGGAGAGTAAATTGTGAAGTTAGTGTTTTCAAAAATAGCAAAGGTTAGTATTAAACCAACCTTTGCTTGTACTGATATTAGCGACCGCTATGATCAAAGCTCTGAGCATCATCAGCTGTGCACTGCGCTGTTGGGTGAGAGTTTAAAAAATCAAGCGAGCGTTGGAAGTCAGCGATTAATAAATTAGCAAGATCCGCCGTAAAACCTTGTTTAACTAAGATCCGCTGAATTACAATTTCATTACCGTTAGTTGGTAGTGAATATGCGGGCACTAACCAGCCTCGAGTTCGTAGACGATCGGCTAAATCATAAAGTGAGAATGGTAACTCAACACCTGGCTTAATACGCCATGAAATTGCAGGGATCCCTGTTTCACGATTACCATCAAAGATAAATTCAAATAGCTCAAACTTATTCAATGCTTTAACTAAGTCTTCACAGACATCATAACAAGCACTGTGAATACGTTGATAACCTTCAAAACCTAAACGTAGGAAATTATAGTATTGAGATATAATTTGACCCGCAGGACGAGAGAAGTTCAGTGCGAAAGTTGGCATATCGCCACCTAAGTAGTTAACGTGAAATACTAACCCTTCAGGTAGATCTTCTTTACTACGCCATACCACCCAGCCAACACCTAATGGCGATAAACCAAATTTGTGGCCAGAAGTACTGATTGATTTAACTCGTTCTAGACGGAAGTCCCAAAGTTCAATATCAGGTGCACAGAACGGCGCTAGCATCGCACCACTTGCACCATCAACGTGAATATCAATCGAGTTACCAGTATCATGCTCATAGGTATCTAATGCATCAGATAATGGTTTAACTGTTTCGTATAAACCAGTAAAGGTTTGGCCAAAAGTAGGTACAACCATAATAGTGTTAGCATCTACTAACTCTAACATGTCTTCTGGGGTCATAAAGTAATGACCGTCGTCCATTTTAGTTTCACGCATTTCAACGTCCCAGTAGCGGGCAAATTTCTCCCAACATACTTGAACTGGACCACAGACCATATTGGGTTTATCTGTTGGTTGACCAAGTGCACGACGCTTTTCACGCCAGCGCCACAATGCAGCCAAACCACCCAGCATACAGGCTTCACTTGAACCTGTAGTTGAAGTACCGACAGTAGTGACTGAATCTGGTGCATTCCATAAATCCGCTAACATATGGACACAACGGCCTTCAATTTCAGCAGATTGAGGATATTCATCTTTATCGATCATGTTCTTATCAATAGAAAGATCCATTAATTTATGAACTTCGTCTTCTTCCCATGTTTGACAAAAAGTAGCAAGGTTTTGGCGGGCATTACCATCAAGGTAAAGCTCATCACGGATCATTTGATAAATAGCATTAGGTGCTTGCTCTTGCTGTGGCAGTTTGGTCGTTGCCGCAACGTTACGGGTTGCTTTTGAGCCAAAGATTGGATCATTTTCAGATTGACGGTTTACTTCATGAAGAGCCATAAGTTTCTCCCTACCTTAATGTTGCTTACTACTAAATAAGTTCCAAGCCATTGCTTGAGTAACATGTTTAATCATTTGTTGGCCACGGACACTGTTGCCAAATGGGTCTAGTCGTGGTGAGAATGCAGCCAGTGCACCAATGTTTGGAATAACCGTTAATAAACCGCCGCCAACACCACTTTTACCTGGTAGACCAACATCATACGCCCAATCACCAGAGGTATCGTAAAGCCCTTCCATTGCCATCTCTGCAAGAATATGGGGAATGTTTTGAGGTTGAATTACCTGTTTACCTGAGCATGGATTTTTACCGCCATTGGCAAGTGTTGCACCCACTGTTGCCAGTTCTACCGCATTAAAGAGGGTCGAACATTGGCGAGTATAAACATCACAAGCTTCAAGGGGCTCTGAGTACATACGACCCGATGACTCTAATAACAATGCAATTGCACGGTTATGAGTATTGGTGGTTTGCTCAGACTGATTGACTTCATCAGAGAGCGAAATTGTGCTGTTTGCGAGCAGGGATTGGAAGTTCAAAATCTGCTGCCAGCGTTGTTCTTTATCAGTGGCTGTAACTAAACTCACTGTCGCCATTGCACCAGCATTGACGAGGGGAGTTAGGGGTTTACCTTGGTGTAATTCAAGTGCCAGAACAGAATTAAAAGGCATTCCTGTAGGCTCGGCACCGACTTTACTGTGCAGGGCATCGGCACCTGATTGCTCAAGTACTAGTCCAAGCGTCATGATTTTTGAAATTGATTCAATTGCAAATTTATAATCGGCATCTTGTAATTGAATAATCTCGCCAGTAACAGAAACAAAGGCTAAGCCTGTTAATTCTGACGGTACAGAAGCTAAAAAAGGAATATATGAGGCGTTTTCGCCATCGCTATTGGTTTTTGCTTCATTCAGCGCTTGCTGCATAATGACAGCAAGCTTTTCATTAAGTGGTGACATTTGACGCATCCTTAACTCTTATTGATTTAATGTATGAGTTACTTTGTCTGATGGATTGATAATACCTGGATGAGTATCTTCAACTTCCCAAGTAAAGGGCGCAAAGTCAGTCACTGCTGGATCTTTCCAGTGCGGTTGGCGGGCTTTGTAAATAAATAATGGAACGGCTACAAATACCACCGTTAGCACCACTAAGAAGCCAATATATTCTTCAGGGCTACCCACTGAAATTTGACTTGGTGGAATGAAAGAGAAGATGAACGCTAATAGTGATCCAGAAAAACCAACACCAGCGATGATCCACATTCCCATATCACCACCAGGGATTTTGTATGGACGAGGACGATTAGGTTGGCTGTAACGTAAGTGAATCGCTGCAGCAAACATCAATAAGTACATGATGAGGTAAAGTACGACTGTTAACTGACTTAGAATTTGATAAGCAGCTTGAACCGAAGGTAATACCACAAACACAGTAGAAATCATGGTCACTAAGAACGCTTGTGCCATCATGATATGCGTTGCCATACCGTTTTTATTGGTGTGCTGCCAAAAGCGCGGTAAATAACCACCTTTAGCAACTACAAGTAATGCAGATGAAGGACCTGCAACCCAGCCAACAACCCCAGCAAGTACACCCAACGCTAGACATGCCGCCATAATTGGTGCAGCCCAACTGATGCCTGCCCAAGCAAACATATCATTGTAAGCCACTAATAAACTTTGAGTTAAGCTGATGTCTTGTTGTGGAATAACAAATGCAATCGCCAGTGTACCAAGTACAAATACACATACTGTACCAATTGCAGCAATCGCAATTGCAATTGGGTAATTACGCGGCGCATCATCAACTTCTTTAACGTGAATAGCGTTCATCTCCATACCGGCATAGAACAAGAAGATACTTGCTGCTAAAACAACATTATTAAAGTTAGAAAAATCAGGAATAATATTATCCCAAGACAATTGAACTTGTGGTGGACGACCAGAGAAGAATAGGTAAGAGAAACCTAATACAATTAACACGATACCAGGAATAACCGTACCAATTAAACCACCCCATTTAGCCACTTTAGAAAAAGCTGCAGTACCACGTAAAGCGATAAAGGTTGCTAGCCAGTAAATGGCTAATACTATTCCTAGTACGAAGAATTTATTTTGGGATAATGCTTGGTCCCATGATTGATCTGGCCCCATAAATGCGAGTGATACTGAACCAAAAGTCAGTGCAGTTGGAAACCAGACGGTTACTTCAATCCACAACATGAAAATAGCAACTAATGCTACTCGAGGCCCAAAAGCTTCGCCGACCCAGCGGAATACACCGCCTTTTTCAGACCAACCAGTAGCAAGCTCAGCAGCAACTAATGATACAGGGACTAGAAAAACCACGGCGGCAAAAATATAATAAAAAATGGAGCTCAATCCGTATTCTGCTTCTGCTGGAAGACCGCGCAAGCTCACTACCGCAACAATGTTTAACATTGCGAGAGCGAAAATGCTGATCCCTCCTTTTTTCGTTTTAATTGAACTAGTCATTGTTAACCAACTTATATTTAGTGTATCTAATGCATTTAATTAATATTTCAATATGAAATATTTAATTCATATTGAAATTACATGTAATAAAAACCATCAAAAGAGTAGTTCGTAAATCAAGATGGATAATTACTAATATTTATATTTGTGGATTTAATATCAATAATTAAAGTAATCTTTATGATTAATGAATATTATTGGTATTACGTTTGGTAATGTTTTTTTTGTAGTCTATTATTGAATGTTTTTTTGGGAGGGAAATAGTTAAATAAATCATTAAAAATTTATTTAATTTTTTTATTGTAGATGAGCTGAAGGTTTGGTTGAACTGTGACTTTATAAGCTTAAGATAATTTATCTATTAATAGATAAAATAAAAAACGATTTTTTTATTTATTATTTTTAGTTAAATAAAAGACTGGAAAAACCAGCCTTTTATTTTAAATAGAGCTACAGCTAATTAGCGACCACTATGATCAAATGTTTTTACATCTGCTGCATTACATTGAGAGCTTGCATGTGAAGTAAGAAATTCAATCGAGCGTTTGAAATCAGCAATTAATAGATTAGCAAGATCAATGGTTAGACCTTGTTTAACTAAAATCCGTTGAATGATAATTTGTTGAGCGTTTGCTGGTAATGTATATGCGGGTACTAACCAGCCTCGAGTACGTAAACGATCAGCAAGATCGTAGAGTGAGAAAGAGACATTAGCATCGGCTTTTAAGCGCCATGAAATTGCAGGGATCCCTTTTTCACGGTTACCATCAAAGATAAATTCAAAGAGATTAAATTTATTAAGTTGTTTGACTAAATATTCACATACATCGTAACTTGCGTTATGAATACGCTGATAACCTTCAAAACCTAAACGTAGGAAGTTGTAGTATTGCGCGATGATTTGACCCGCAGGACGAGAGAAGTTCAACGCGAAAGTTGGCATATCGCCACCTAAGTAGTTAACGTGGAATACTAACCCTTCAGGTAGATCTTCTTTGCTACGCCATACTACCCAGCCACAGCCTAATGGCGCTAAGCCAAATTTGTGACCAGAAGTACTGATTGATTTAACTCGTTCTAGACGGAAGTCCCAAAGCTCAATATCAGGTGCACAGAATGGTGCTAACATTGCGCCGCTTGCACCATCAACGTGAATATCAATTGAGTTACCAGTGTCATGCTCATAGGTATCTAATGCATCAGATAATGGTTTAACTGTTTCGTATAAACCAGTAAAGGTTTGGCCGAAAGTAGGTACAACCATAATAGTGTTAGCATCAACGAGTTCTAACATGTCTTCAGGGGTCATAGAATAATGACCGTCGTCCATTTTAGTTTCACGCATTTCAATGTCCCAGTAGCGGGCAAATTTCTCCCAACATACTTGAACTGGACCACAGACCATATTGGGTTTATCTGTTGGTTGACCAAGTGCACGACGCTTTTCACGCCAGCGCCACAATGCAGCTAAACCACCCAGCATACAAGCTTCACTTGAACCTGTGGTTGAAGTACCGACAGTAGTGACTGAGTCAGGTGAATTCCATAAATCCGCTAACATATGGACACAACGGCCTTCAATTTCAGCGGACTGAGGGTATTCATCTTTATCGATCATGTTCTTATCAATGGAAAGATCCATTAATTTATGAACTTCGTCTTCTTCCCATGTTTGGCAAAATGTTGCTAAGTTTTGACGAGCATTACCATCAAGGTAAAGTTCGTCACGGATCATTTGATAGATCACATTTGGTGCTTGTTCTTGCTGTGGTAGCTTGGTAGTTGCCGCAACGCTATTAATCGCTTCTGAGCCAAAGATTGGATCATTTTCAGATTGACGGTTTATTTCATGAAGAGCCATAAGTTTCTCCCTACCTTAATGTTGTTTACTGCTAAATAAGTTCCAAGCCATTGCTTGAGTAACATGTTTGATCATTTGTTGGCCACGGATACTATTGCCAAATGGGTCTAGTCGTGGTGAGAATGCAGCCAGTGCACCAATGTTTGGAATAACCGTTAATAAACCGCCGCCAACACCGCTTTTACCCGGTAGACCAACATCATACGCCCAATCACCAGAAGTATCGTAAAGCCCTTCCATTGCCATTTCTGCGAGAATATGAGGAATGTTTTGAGGTTGAATTACCTGTTTACCTGAGCATGGATTTTTACCGCCATTGGCAAGTGTTGCACCCACTGTTGCTAGTTCTACCGCATTAAAGAGGGTCGAACATTGGCGAGTATAAACATCACAAGCTTCAAGAGGCTCTGAGTACATACGACCCGATGACTCTAATAACAATGCAATTGCACGGTTATGAGTATTGGTGGTTTGCTCAGACTGATTGACTTCATCAGAGAGCGAAATTGTGCTGTTTGCGAGCAGGGATTGGAAGTTCAAAATCTGCTGCCAGCGTTGTTCTTTATCAGTGGCTGTAACTAAACTCACTGTCGCCATTGCACCAGCATTGACGAGGGGAGTTAGGGGTTTACCTTGGTGTAATTCAAGTGCCAGAACAGAATTAAAAGGCATTCCTGTAGGCTCGGCACCGACTTTACTGTGCAGGGCATCGGCACCTGATTGCTCAAGTACTAGTCCAAGCGTCATGATTTTTGAAATTGATTCAATTGCAAATTTATAATCGGCATCTTGTAATTGAATAATCTCGCCAGTAACAGAAACAAAGGCTAAGCCTGTTAATTCTGACGGTACAGAAGCTAAAAAAGGAATATATGAGGCGTTTTCGCCATCGCTATTGGTTTTTGCTTCATTCAGCGCTTGCTGCATAATGACAGCAAGCTTTTCATTAAGTGGTGACATTTGACGCATCCTTAACTCTTATTGATTTAATGTATGAGTTACTTTGTCTGATGGATTGATAATACCTGGATGAGTATCTTCAACTTCCCAAGTAAAGGGCGCAAAGTCAGTCACTGCTGGATCTTTCCAGTGCGGTTGGCGGGCTTTGTAAATAAATAATGGAACGGCTACAAATACCACCGTTAGCACCACTAAGAAGCCAATATATTCTTCAGGGCTACCCACTGAAATTTGACTTGGTGGAATGAAAGAGAAGATGAACGCTAATAGTGATCCAGAAAAACCAACACCAGCGATGATCCACATTCCCATATCACCACCAGGGATTTTGTATGGACGAGGACGATTAGGTTGGCTGTAACGTAAGTGAATCGCTGCAGCAAACATCAATAAGTACATGATGAGGTAAAGTACAACCGTTAATTGACTTAGAATTTGATAAGCAGCTTGAACCGAAGGTAATACCACAAATACAACTGAAATAATGGTTACTAAGAACGCTTGTGCCATCATGATATGCGTTGCCATACCATTTTTGTTGGTGTGCTGCCAAAAGCGCGGTAAATAACCACCTTTAGCAACTACAAGTAATGCAGATGAAGGACCTGCAACCCAGCCAACAACTCCAGCAAGTACACCCAACGCTAAACATGCCGCCATAATTGGTGCAGCCCAACTGATGCCTGCCCAAGCAAACATATCATCATAAGCCACTAATAAACTTTGAGTTAAGTTAATATCTTTTTGAGGAATAACAAAAGCGATAGCTAGTGTACCAAGTACAAACACACATACTGTACCAATTGCAGCAATCGCAATCGCAATTGGGTAATTACGCGGCGCATCATCAACTTCTTTAACGTGAATAGCGTTCATTTCCATACCGGCATAGAACAAGAAGATACTTGCTGCTAAAACAACGTTATTAAAGTTAGAAAAATCAGGGATCACATCGTGCCAAGATAGTTGCACTTGTGGTGGACGACCAGAGAAGAATAGGTAAGAGAAACCTAAAACAATTAATACGATACCAGGAATAACCGTACCAATTAAGCCACCCCATTTAGCCACTTTAGAAAAGGCAGCAGTACCACGTAAAGCGATGAAAGTTGCTAGCCAGTAAATGGCTAATACTATTCCCAGTACGAAGAATTTATTTTGGGATAATGCTTGGTCCCATGATTGATGTGGCCCCATAAATGCAAGAGAAACAGAGCCAAAAGTTAATGCGGTTGGAAACCAGACGGTTACTTCAATCCACAACATGAAAATAGCAACTAATGCTAACCGAGGCCCAAAAGCTTCGCCAACCCAGCGGAATACACCGCCTTTTTCAGACCAACCAGTAGCAAGCTCAGCGGCTACCAGTGATACAGGAACTAGAAATACGATAGCAGCAAAAATATAATAAAAAATGGAGCTCAATCCGTACTCTGCTTCTGCTGGAAGCCCCCGTAAACTCACGACCGCAACAATGTTTAACATTGCGAGCGCGAAAATACTAATTCCCTTTTTTTTCGCTTGAGTGTTATTTGTACTATTCATCGTTAACCAACTTAATCATGAAATAGGTTTAAAATTATTGTTTTTATATTGGTGGTTGAATAACAGAACAATTTGTACTGTATTAATAAACTAACTGCATAAAAATAGCACCAAGGGGTAGATATTAAAATTCGTAAAAAAAATTGTTTAAGTTTCAAATATGCATGTTGCGCATAGTTTTGATTTATGCATTTAATGTGTTTATTTAATCGTAATGATTAAATATATTTATGATTGAAATTGAAATACATCTGAATCTATTTGATAATATTATTGCAGCGATATTTATGTAAAAATGAAATAAAGCAGATTGATTTTTAGGGAACAACCAGTGAAATTTTTTTTCCAGCGTAATGAAACGGATTCAGAGATTAAAATTGAATTAAAAACCGCGTCGTTTTATTTATTAGTTGCGATGATTGTATGTTGGATGGCGATCAGTTTTATTTTGCAATCAAATGAAGCGGGATCAGTATTCTTACCAATATTAATTGGTTTTATGATGTTGCGTTTCTTTGCTTTAGTCAAAGTGCAAAAAGAAGTGTTAGTGGCGATGCGAGATAAGCGTTTAACCACTCAAGGAAGTAAGTTCTCATTTAAGAATCCTTTTATTTATATCATTAAGAAAAAGACGCTTTCTGAGGCAGACGCATAATTAAAAACGGCCGCTATGTTATTTACTATATCTATATAGCAACCATAGTGGCCGTTTGCGATTATTGAGTTGAGATCAATGTTAGTTGTTGCTATGTAGTTCGCTGTTTAGTTCAATTGCAGTTTTATTGGTTAAACATTCAATTTGTCCAGTCATTGAGTTACGACGGAACAATAAGTCAGCCTTACCTGCAAGATCGCGCGCTTTTGCGGTCTCAACAGCTTTACCGTCGGCATCTAACATTTGTACTTTTGAACCTGCAGTTACATATAAACCTGATTCGATAGTACAACGATCACCTAATGGGAAACCAAGACCAGCGTTAGCACCTAAGAGGCTGTTTTCACCAATTGATACCACAACTTTACCGCCACCCGATAATGTACCCATAATAGAAGCGCCACCGCCGATATCTGAGCCATTACCCACGACAACACCCGCTGAAATACGACCTTCAACCATGCTTACACCTGTTGTGCCGGCATTAAAGTTAATGAAACCTTCATGCATAACAGTTGTACCTTCACCAACATGAGCACCTAAACGTACACGTGAAGTATCAGCAATGCGCACCCCTGTTGGTACTACGTAGTCGACCATTTTAGGGAACTTATCAACGCAATCAACGGTGATGGTTTCGCCATTAAGACGCGCATCCATTTGGCGCTCAGCAAGTTCTGGTAAATCGATAGGGCCTTGGTTAGTCCATGCAATGTTGTGCAATAGACCAAAGATACCGTCAAGAACTAATCCGTGAGGTTTAACTAAACGGTGTGAAATAAGTTGTAGCTTTAAGAAACCTTCAGCAACCGATACCGGTGAGATATCAGTTTTTAGCATAACCATAACCAATGACTGTGAAGACAATGTCGCTTTAGCTGCAAATTGTGCACTTGTTTCATCGTTGGCATCTTCAAATGCTGATGCAATAGCTGCACACTGTTCAGGCGTTACCTCAATAGCTTGGTTACCACCACGGTAATCAACAATAGTGGCGATGTCTTTTACAAGTTGTTCTGATGGATGTAGCGTTGGGGTCGGAAAAAACGCTTCAATAATTTTTCCATCACGATTTTTTGTCGCAGTACCTAGGGCAAGTGCAAAGCTAGACATGATTACCTGTTCTCCATTCAAATAAATATGATGCGATAATTAAAATAATGACTTTACCAATAACATCAGACGCGTATTACGTCTTGAGCTAACAGGTGATTTATCGCCAATTAAAACCATCATAAAGACAGTTATAAAAATATAGAAGAGCTGAACCAATAATCAGCACAAAATGATGGTTTATTAACTAAAAATGGCGATTATCAACGATGTGAAGCGAGTTCATTTATTGATAATAGATAATGAAGGAACGTTATATGAGACGGTGTTATAGCAATTAAAATAAAAAAAACCTCCATTAGGAGGCTTTCGACGACAAACTCAATAATATTTAAATTATGCAGCGTCTTGCTGCTGCTCATCGGCAACAACTTCAGGTTTTACAGCTTTCGCTTTTGGTGTCGGCTTGGCTTTTTTCGCGCCAAGAGCAACTAAGACTTGTTCACGATTTTGCGCCAAGAACATTGATAGTTCCTCTTGCTTCGCTTCGTCTTCGAATAAATCACTGTCACTTAATAAAGCAAACATCTCATCTGCCATATCAAGCATTTTGTCATATGCATCGGCTTCGGATTTAGAGGTAAAAGTCATCTTTTCTTCCCCGTTGCGCTCTACTACATATTTGACGATAACTGCCATGGTCATCCTCTCCTAAAATTTATTTACTGGACGCTTATACAGTAGTATGGTGAGTGAGTCTAGTGCTAAGCGTGTGAATGTGATGACTCGAGAAAAATTTAACCAGATTTATCATCGTGCTGTTGAAAGAAAGGGCGGTGAATCAAATTTAGAAAAATTACTAACAACCCCGTTGAATAAGGAGCAATTGCGGTTAATTGCAGATCATCGGTGGTTAGCTGAGTTTACTCAGAAAGTGTTTCAATGTGGTATTCGATGGCAAGTCGTGCGTAATAAATGGCCAGCATTTGAAACTGCATTTTTTGAGTTTGATATTGAAAAAATGGGCTTGATGCCAACTGAAATGTGGGAACGAAAAGCGCAAGATCCAACCATTATTCGTGATTTGAAAAAGGTAATGACGATCCCTGAAAATGCCAATATGATCCATCGTGCGGCATTGGAGTATGGTTCATTTGCGGCAATGGTCGCAGATTGGCCGGAACAAGATATTGTAGGATTATGGTTATACCTTAAAAAGCATGGTTGCCGTTTAGGTGGTAAAACAGGCGCTTATAGTTTACGTGGATTAGGTAAAGATACCTTTTTGTTTACTCAGGATGTAGAAGCTTATTTGCGTCATACTGATATTATTGATGGTGGTCGTGATACGTTAAAATCATTGCGAGCAGCACAGAGTGCATTTAATGATTGGCAGCAACAATCTGGCCGATCGTTAACTCAAATCAGCCAAATTATTGCATTCAGTGTTGGAGATAACCGCGTTTAATCAAATTGCCATTGTTGACAAAATTCTAAGAATAACTTTAATAATGGACTTTGATATTTTTCTTGGTGATACAACAACCAATACTGGCGATTCATATTAAGTGGTAATGTCAGTATTGCGACTCGTTGCTCTTCAACTGCATGAGTGATTGCTCGTTGCGATATGCAAGTGATGCCTAAGTCAGCACTAACGCAATTAATGATTGCCTCAGTGGTATTTAATTCAAATGAGGTGGTCCATTTATCTAATCGTGGTGAGATTCGGTTAAGAAAAAACTCACGTGTTCCTGATCCTATTTCTCTTAATACCCATTCTGAATTTTCGAGATCCGATAGGTGTAAATTTTCAATTTTGGTTAACGGGTGCTGCGGGTGACAAGCGATCACCATTTGATCGCATAACCATGGTTGGACAACCAAATCTGAGTGCTGAACTTTGCCTTCAACTAAACCGATATCTAATTCAAACTCCATTAATTTATGGCAGATTTGAGCTGTATTTGAGATAAATAATGTTTGGTCTCGATGCTGGGATTCAAGTCGAAAATCACGTAATAAGAAGGGAGTAACTTGATTTCCTACTGTGTCACTTGAACCGACTTTTAATTTTCCCGTAAGGGGGCCGGCTTGATCAAATAAATTTTCAATCGCATTAGAACGGGATAAAAGTTCATCGGCTAGAGGAAGTAGGCGCTTACCTTGTTCATTAATAATTAAACGATTATTGTTGCGATCAAACAATTTATGATCAAGTTGCTTTTCTAATTCAGATAGCGCCATGCTCACAGCAGGTTTTGAGAGAAATAATTTTTCAGCGGCGGCAGTGATTGTTTTTTCCTGTGCCACGGTAACAAAAACTTTAAGCTGTTTTAGTGCGATATTCATTATCACCTCATTAATAACGCATGGTGAGTCATTGCTCATTTGTAGTTAAGATAATATTAACATCCATTTAAATATATTCAATTATTATAAATACCAACTAAGCGGTATACTGCAATCAATAAGAAAAATTCGCTATTGCTATCTAATGCGGAGAGAGAAATATGATTGCAACAACCAAAAGAAAACTTGCAGGTGCACCAACACCAATGGCTGGTTTAGCATTAGGTATTGGTAGTATTTTATGGTGCTGGGAGAATGGTGCCCAACTTCATGGCTATGGACAAATAACAGGCGCAGTTATCGCAGCATTGATGCTATTCATTTTAATCGCTAAATTTTTAGTGCATCCAAAGTTGTTATGGAATGATTTATCACATCACGTAGTTGGCAGTGTGGTACCCACATTTGCGATGGCACTGATGGTGGTTTCAAAAGCGGTCAGTGTTTATGCCTCTATTACTATTGGCG
The DNA here is from genome assembly GCF_900185625.1 of Photobacterium andalusiense. Lineage (GTDB taxonomy): Bacteria > Pseudomonadota > Gammaproteobacteria > Enterobacterales > Vibrionaceae > Photobacterium > Photobacterium aquimaris. Next base: position 74,368 of record NZ_FYAJ01000012.1, on the reverse strand, counting down.
TATATATCTGGTTATTTGCGGTTGGATTACATGTTGTTTTCTTAAGTTTATTTTTATTCCACCGCGCGCGTGATTTCCATTTGCACCATATGGTACCAAGTTGGTTTGTCCCGCCAATTGGTATTATTGTAGCTGATGTTTCATTTCCAGGCGTAGCAGCATTACATCCGCTGGCTTATGTATTGTTGATGTTCGGTATGCTTGCTTATGCGGTTATGTTACCGATGATGATTTATCGGTTTATGTTCCGTGATGAAGTACCTGATACTGCGAAACCAACTATAGCGATTATGGCTGCTCCTGCAAGTTTATCATTAGCTGGTTATTTGACGGTTACAGCAACCCCATCACCTGTGATTGTGGCTATTTTAGGTGGTATCGCAGTATTGATGACGGCGATTATTTATTTAGCATTTTTCCGTTTATTACGTTTAGATTTTAGTCCAGGTTATGCGGCATTTACCTTCCCGATGGCGATTGGTGCAACGGCACTATTTAAAACTGCAGCGTGGATGAAAAGTTATGGTTTTGATAGCCATTATGTCGCTCAAGTTCATGGTTTAGCTACAATTGAATTATATGTTGCAACGATCATTATTGGTTATGTAGCGATTCGATATTTAGCTTTTTATCGTCCTGTGAGTCGATTATTTCAACGCAGTGAAGTCTGCCCACAAAACATTTGATAGCGATGGTGGCATAATTTCACGAGTGGATTGTGGCACAAATAAATGTTCCGTGTGTTGCCCAGCCAAATTGGTTGGGCTTTTTTGTAGCTGTATATATATTGAGACGTTTAATTGATATTTTTAAGCTGTATTTATTTACAGTATCTCAGTGATGGTAGACAATTTAATCATCTATCTTTTGCTGTGGAATATCTGCGTGTTCACTGTCTATCATTCAAATCAACTTGATCTGCTGAAATCGTTACTCGTGGAGTTGATCCGCTTACAGCCATTAGCGAATCCGTTTGAAAAAGAACAAATTCTGGTACAAAGCCCTGGCATGTCACAATGGCTAAAAATGGAGTTAGCGACCTCGTTTGGTGTGGCTGCAAATATTGATTTTCCATTACCTGCGACTTTTATTTGGAAAATGTTTACTCAAGTTTTGGCCGATGTGCCAGAGCGAAGTGCATTTAATAAAGAAGCGATGACGTGGAAGTTAATGCAGGTATTACCGCAGCAATTTGATCAACCAGAGTTTGAGCCGCTTAAGCGTTATTTAGACAGCGACAGTGACTCGCTTAAGTGTTATCAACTTTCCGAAAAAATTGCCGATATATTTGACCAATATTTAGTGTATCGCCCAGAGTGGATCCAACAGTGGGAAGCGGGTGAAACGGTTGCCGAATTGAATGATGAGCATCCATGGCAACCTATCTTATGGCAAGCCCTTTATGATCAAACGCTGGCGTTAGGGCAGTCGCCTTACCATCGTGCAAATTTGTATGATCACTTTATTGAAACCCTTAATAATTATTCGGGCAGTGAAGGCAAAGCGGCGTTGCTGGCAGCAGGTTTACCACAACGGTTGTTTGTATTTGGTATTTCTTCATTACCACCACGTTATTTAGATGCGCTTGCGGCGATTGGTGAGCACATTGATGTCCATTTAATGTTTACTAACCCATGTAAATATTATTGGGGGGATATTCGTGATCGTAAACATTTAGCTCGTTTAGCTGCTCGTCAGCGAGTGCAATTACAACATATCACCACTGATGATGAACTAAATGAATACCTGTCAGTACTTAAAGATAGCGATCAAACTAACTATGACGATGACATGCACAATGATGTGGTTGGCAATAGTTTATTAGCCTCAATGGGTAAACTTGGTCGGGATAATATGTATTTGTTATCGGCGATGGAAGTCAATGAAGTCGATGCCGGCTTTGTAGATATTGATCCTGATACTTTATTACACGCTATTCAAGCAGATATCTTAAATTTGCAAGATCGCCAAGATGACACTCAACTCGATTCAAGCCTACATAAATTCCCTATAGATGCCGATGATCATTCGATCACCATTCATGCCTGTCATAGCCCGATGCGCGAAGTTGAAGTGTTGCATGATAAATTACTGGCAATGTTTGAAGCTGATTCAAATCTTAAACCACGCGATGTAATTGTGATGGTGGCTGATATCAATGCCTATAGCCCTGCGATTCAAGCGGTGTTTGGTAATGCGCCGGGTAATCGTTATATTCCATTTTCTATTTCCGATCGTACTGCTGAGCAAGAAAACCCGATTCTATTGGCATTTTTACGGTTACTGACTTTACCTGAAAGCCGTTGCCATGCTTCTGAACTATTAGAATTATTAGAAGTGCCAGCGGTGATGGAAAAGTTTGGTTTTGATAGTGCTAGCTTTGAAAAAATTAAAAAATGGATTGAAGAAGTTGGTATTCGGTGGGGACTCGATCAACACACCTCAAGTCAGTTTGATTTACCTGAGCAACTGCAAAATACGTGGTTATTTGGTATTCAACGCATGTTACTGGGTTATGCGATGCCGCATGATACGGGGTTATTTGCAGGCATTTCAGCGTATGAACAAGTACAAGGCTTAGATGCCGAATTAGCCGGTCAATTAGCTGGGTTTATTGATTGCTTAATTGAATATCGTAGCGCATTAGCACAGCCGCAAACGGTCAATCAATGGGCCGAATTATTACATCAATTATTGGATGATTTCTTTGCAGTTGAATTAGAAGGCGAGCTGATTTTAAAATCAATTCGCGATAACCTGCAACGCTTACATCAGCAGTTACAAGATGCGGGTTATCAAGCTCAGATCACACCAGCGGTATTAACTCAATATCTACAAGATAAACTTTCTGGTGAACGCGTGAGTCAGCGCTTTTTAGCCGGACAAGTGAATTTTTGTACTTTAATGCCCATGCGTTCGATTCCGTTTAATGTGGTGTGTTTACTGGGAATGAATGATGGTGCTTATCCGCGTAATATTGCGCCAGAAGGGTTTGATTTAATGAACGGCCGCACCAAAGCCGGCGATCGTTCGCGTCGTGATGATGACCGTTACTTATTTTTAGAAGCCTTGTTATCTGCGCAGCAAAGTTTGTATATCAGTTATGTCGGCCGTTCGATTCAAGATAATGCTTCTAAAGTGCCATCAGTACTCGTTAGTGAATTGATTGAATACTGTCAGCAGGGTTATTGCTGTAACGGTGATCAATCCTTAGCGGTCGATGTTTCAGCTGACAATATCAAACATCAGTTAGTTCAGCATCACCCACTCGTACCGTTTAGCCCAAGTGCATTTGTTGGTGACGAGTCTAGTTTTGCGATTGAGTGGTTACCTGCGGCTAATCGTGAGGGGCAGGCAAGTGCACCGTTTCAGCTGGATGCGTTAGCGGCAGAGCCAATGGCTGATGAACAAGCGTTAATTTTAGAATTAGCCGAATTACAACGGTTTTGGCGCTTACCGGTAAAGTACTTTTTTAATCGTCGCTTAAAAGTCTATTTTGAGCCGCCGTTGGGGTTATTAGAAGATGATGAGCCGTTTGTGCTTAATGGTCTTGAAAGCTACCTAATTCGCGATCAATTACTGGAATTATTGTTAGATGCCAAGCTCAAAAATGTGGATCCTGATGTAATTTATCGTCAGTTTGCGGCTGAAAAACGTGCGGCGGGTACTTTACCCGTTGCCGCATTTGGTGATCTTGATTTAGCCGCGAGTCGACAAGCGGTGGCAAATTTAACTGATGTGCTTGAACCGTTAATTCATGCCCCTTTAGCCGATCAAGAAGTGGCAATTACTGTCATGGTTGCTGGGCATAAAGTGCTATTACAAGGTTGGCTCAAGAAACGTTATCAATCGGGGTTATTACGCTACCGAACCGGTAAAATTCGTCCACAAGATTTGTTAACGGCGTGGTTTGATCATCTTTGTTTAGCGGTATCAGCATCAGAAAAGGCACAAGTTACTCACGTTATCGGCACTGATAAGTATTTTCAATTACAGCCTATAGAGCCACAGCAAGCACTGGCGTATTTACAGCAATTGATTGAACTGTATTACCAAGGATTAAACCAACCATTAGCGTATTTCCCTAAAACAGCGATGGCAGCAATACAGGCGCATATAGGTCGTGATGGCAGTTGGAAAGATGATGCTGACACTGAGCAAAAAGCACTGACGAAGATGGCGGAATGTTTTAATGATGGCTACTTATTTAGCGGTGAAGGCAGTGATGAATATATCAATCGTGTATGGCCTAAATGGAATGATGATTTGGCACAAGAGGCTAATCAATTAACAGCGTTGGTGCTGCAAGCGGTGGTGGTAAACGCTAAAGAAATTAAGCCGGAATAACAGCTTAAAGCAGAAATGAAGTAGTGTGGCCGTCAGCAAATCATTGTTAGTTGTAGGGTGTTCGCTGTACGGCCACAGGTCCAGAGGTGACCAAGTTTCTGGCGCTGATACTAACTAACCACTGCAGTATAAACCGTGAGTAAGTTCTCACATTATAGGAACACAATAGAATATTAGGTGCCAATATTTACTTATAAGTGTTGGGTCACATAATAACGAGCCTGACGCTGAATATTGATATCGGTCAGACAAGTACTGTTGTACATAGAGCAACCATGGGATGAGTGACATAATGGCGACTGAAGTACTAACAAATATTCTGCAACCAATGACGTTTCCATTGCACGGTACACGTTTGATCGAAGCATCTGCAGGGACTGGCAAAACTTTTACCATCGCGAGTTTGTATTTACGATTATTGTTAGGCCATGGTGATGCGAGTAGTCGCCATCAACAACAGTTAACCGTTGACCAAATTTTGGTTGTAACCTTTACCGAAGCGGCGACGGCAGAATTGCGTGATCGTATTCGTGCCCGTATTCATGATGCACGATTAGCGTTTAGTCGTGGTATTAGTCACGATCCGGTGATCAAACCGCTGTTAAATGAACATCAAGATCATAAATTAGCCGCGACAATTTTATTGCAAGCCGAACGCCAAATGGATGAAGCGGCTATTTATACTATTCATGGTTTCTGTCAGCGAATGCTGACCCAAAATGCGTTTGAGTCAGGAAGCCGATTTAATAATGAATTTGTGACTGATGAAAGCCAATTAAAAAAGCTGGTGGTTGCAGATTATTGGCGCAGTAATTTTTATCGTTTATCGCCGGCGCTTGCTCATGAAGTTCGTGAAATTTGGTCATCCCCAATAAAATTATTAAAAGAAATTGGTAATAGTTTAACTGGCGCGCCAGTACGGTTATCGGTGGCTGCAATGACAGAGTCGTTAGAACAATTACATCAACAAAATATTGTTCGTATTGATGAAGTCAAAGCGTTGTGGCGTGAGCATCAACATGATCTCGAAGCCGTAATTGCAAACTCTGGGATTAATAAACGTAGTTACACTAAAAAAAGTTTACCTAATTGGATTGAACAAGTTAGTGCATGGGCAGCTCAAGCGACCGTCGGCTATGAGTTACCGGATAATTTAATTCGTTTTCATCAGCAGACCTTAATTGAAAAAACAGCCAAAGGTGATGTGCCTGAGCATGCGGTATTTAATGCGATTGCTGAATTAATCGATAATCCGGCTAATTTGCGAGAACCATTATTAGCTCATGCGATTGAGCATTGTCGTCAATTATTGGCAGACGCTAAAGCGCGTAAGGGATGGCTATCATTTGATGACTTGCTGACGCAACTAGGGGCAGCGATTGATAATGATGTTGATGAACTGCTCGCGAGTAAAATTCGCGCACAATATCCAGTTGCGATGATTGATGAATTCCAAGATACCGATCCACTTCAATACGGTATTTTTAGTGATGTTTATCGGCATCATCCTGAATGTGGTTTGTTTATGATCGGTGATCCTAAACAGGCAATTTATGCTTTTCGTGGTGCTGATATTTTTACTTATATTCAAGCGCGCCGCCAAGTTACCGATCACTATACATTAGCCACCAACTGGCGCTCGACGGCCACTATGATTGCGGCGGTTAATAGTGTGTTTCAGCAACCAGATAGTCCATTTATTTACGATCAAGATATCGAATTTTTAGCAGTTGATCATAGCCCTAAAGCAACTCAACGCAGCTGGTGGTTAGAGGGTGAGGCTCAACATGCCTTGACGTTTTGGTTACAAGAAAGCCCTGATGGTAAGCCAATAACCAAAGGTAGTTACCAAGCAGCAATGGCAGCGGCAACAGCGGCACAGATTCAACATATTTTGACGCAATCACAGCAAGGCCAAGCCTATTTTTTAGATGGTGAACAGCGACATGCGATAGCTGCTGGGGATATTGCTGTATTGGTTCGTACCGGAACTGAAGGACGATTAGTGCGTGAAGCATTATCAAAACAAGGTATTGCCAGTGTCTATTTGTCTAACCGTGATAGTGTGTTTTCAACCGCAGAAGCGGCAGATATTCAGCGGTTATTGCAAGCGGTATTAACCCCGGAAGATGATCGTGTATTACGTGCAGCATTAGCGTCAGGGTTATTTGCTCGTTCTGCGATTGAACTCGATCAGCTCAATAATGACGAGAATGAATGGGAAATTGCGGTTAATAGCTTTAAGCAATACCGCCAGCAATGGCTAAAACGTGGTGTGATGCCAATGTTACGCAGTGTGATGGCGAAAAATCAAATTGCAGAGCGGTTATTAGCCGAAGATGGTGGTGAGCGTAAACTCACGGATTTATTGCATATTGGTGAGCTGCTGCAACAAGCGAGTCAAACGCTAGACAGCGATTATGCGTTATTACGCTGGTTAGCTGAGCATGTTGCTGAGCCAAATGGTAATGCTGATGATCAAGTGATGCGGCTCGAGTCAGAGCGTAATCTGGTGCAGATTGTCACTATTCATAAATCAAAAGGCTTGGAATATGATTTAGTATTTATGCCGTTTGTGTGCAGTTACCGTGAAGTTGATAGCAAAGGTGAAGTTAAATATCACGATGAGGTCGATAACATTACGGTGCTGGATATTGCTAAACAAGCCTCTGCAATTGAAAAAGCTGATCAAGAACGATTAGCGGAAGATTTACGCTTGATGTATGTGGCATTAACCCGCGCAGTTTATGGTTGTTATGTTGGTATGGCACCGATTCGTAATGGCCGTAGCACCAAAGAGCCGACGGGGTTACATCGCTCTGCAATGGGGCATTTAGTACAAAATGGTGAGGCGAGTGGTGTGGCTGCGCTTGAATTAGCCTTAGCTAAACTGAGTGAAGCCCAAATTGCGATCACGGTGGCTGAACCTCCCCAGCTTATTGATAGCCAATGGCAACCACAAGATGAAGTCAGTGACGCATTAGTTAAGCGCTCTTTCTCGACGTCATTAGAGCGTAATTGGTGGATGACCAGCTATTCGAATTTGGTTAAACAAGGCCATCAAACCGCCCATGACAGTAGCTTAGATTTACCCGGATTTGATATTGATTCGGTACAAAATGCCACGCCAGAGACAGACGATGGAGAGTTCGAATTAGAACCGCAATATTCTATTTATACGTTTCCTCGTGGTGCCCGTCCGGGAACATTTTTGCATACTGTGTTTGAAGAAATTGATTTTACCGCCGCGGTTGATAGCCCTGAAACTGTAGCTAAATTAACTGAGCTACTGCAATTAGAAAATTATGAATTAGCGTGGTTGCCGGTATTGCAGCAATTAATTCAAGATGTATTAACGTGTGCACTTGATGGTGATGCACTGCGGTTAGCCGATAAGAGCGCCTCGCAACGCTTAACAGAAATGGAATTTTTATTACCGATTGAGATATTACAAGCGGTGGCATTAAATAAAGTGATTGCCAAACATGATCCGTTGTCAGCCAAAGCGGGAGAATTAGGCTTTGCAACTGTCAGCGGCATGCTAAAAGGTTTTATTGATTTAGTGTTTGAGCATCAAGGTAAGTATTACGTTTTAGACTGGAAATCGAATTATCTCGGAGATGATCCACAACTGTACCGTGGTGAACAATTGAAAACGGCGATGCGTGAACACCGTTATGATTTGCAGTACCAAATTTATGCGTTGGCATTGCAGCGCTTTCTACGCAGTCGTATTCCAAATTACGATTATGAAACCCATTTTGGTGGCGTGTATTACCTATTTTTACGTGGTATTCAGACGGGAAGTGATAGTGGTATTTTTTATGCGCGCCCAAGTGAATTATTACTCGATGAATTGGATTTAGTGATGAATGGAGTGCTACCACATGCTTAAGCGGTTACAAAAGCTCACCCAACAAGGTGGATTACGTCAGCTTGATTATCAGTTTGCTAAATTTGTGGCGTTGCATAGTCCACAATCGCAGCAGGATTTAGCAGCATTAATGGCAGCATTGGTGAGTTATGAGTTGGGTAAAGGCCATGTATGTGTGCGCTTTGATCAACTACAGACTCAGCATTTATTTGGCTTATCAAGTCGATTGTCGGTGGCATTAATTGACGGCTTACCCGATCCAAGTCAATGGTCTCGGTTATTAAATCAATATGATGTGGTAGCTAATGTTCAAGCTAGCGGTATGCAAGCATGCCCATTAGTGTTTGATCATGGACGGTTGTATCTCAATCGCTATTGGCAGTTTGAACAAACAGTGGCGACACGAATTGTTGATATGGCGACCAATCAAGGCCAAGTCGACATTGATAGCCAGTGGCAAGGTCAGCAATTAACCTTGATGCATCAAGCATTAAATGACTTATTTCAGCCAAGTTATGGTCATTTATATCATGCCTTACAAGGTATTACTGATAGGCAACAACGCCAACAAATAACGTGTGATTTTTTGGATATTGTAAAACCACAGCAACTTGATTGGACTGCAATTGATCAATTATTACAACAAGCAACCCAAATTACCGATTTACAGCCATTAGACGCTTTGGTGCCTGCGAGTATGTGTTTAAATTGGCAAAAAGTGGCAGCTGCAATGGCGTTAACGCGTCAGTTTGCAGTGATCTCGGGTGGCCCTGGTACAGGTAAAACTACCACGGTGGCTAAATTGTTGGCAGCGTTAGTGATGCAAGCGAATGGCGACCATCAACCTAATATTATGCTGGTGGCACCAACGGGTAAGGCGGCGGCACGTTTAACCGAATCAATAGGTTCTGCGATTAAATCATTAGCAGTACCACAACAAATTAAAGATTTAATTCCTACTCAATCAAGTACATTGCACCGTTTACTGGGCTCGATACCGAATCGAGTCGAGTTCCGTCATCATAAAGATAATCCACTTCACCTCGATGTGTTGGTTGTTGATGAAGCGTCAATGGTTGATTTACCGATGATGGCGCGGTTATTAGATGCGATGCCGCAAGGGGCTAAATTAATTCTGTTGGGCGACAGAGACCAATTAGCTTCAGTGGAGGCGGGAGCTGTACTAGGCGATATTTGTTCTTTTGCAAGCCAAGGTTATAGTGCCGTGCAAGGGCAGTTATTAAGTCAGTTAACTGGGTTTGATTTACACTCAAATAATATCGGTTTAAGTGTAGTGACAGACTGTTTATGCATGCTACAAAAGAGCTACCGTTTTCACGCTTTATCAGGTATTGGTCAGTTAGCCAAAGCGATTAACCAAGGTAAACCAGCCTTGGTGAATAAAGTATGGCAACAAGGCTTTAAAGATATTCACCATTATCCGCTAAGTACTGAAAGCTATGCGTCGATGATCAATCAAGTGGTGACGTTTTATCTTGATTATCTTGATGCAATAAAAGCGGATCAAACACCGGCAGAAGTACTCAGGGCATTTGCGAATGTGCGCTTGTTATGTGCGTTACGTGAGGGGGATTTTGGCGTTGTCGGCTTAAATCAACGTATCGAAAAAGAACTGACTCACCGCGGGCGAATTTCACCCAATGATGAGACATGGTATGTCGGTCGCCCAATAATGATCACTCGCAATGATCATGCGCTGGGATTATTTAATGGTGATATTGGCATGACAATGTTAGAGCCAGAAATTGATGCTGATAGTGGACGGCGACGGTTGCGAGTGTATTTTGAAATGCCAGATGGCACTATTCGCGGTATTTTACCGAGCCGTATTCCCGAGCATGAAGTGGTATATGCAATGACGATTCATAAATCTCAAGGATCGGAATTTACAGATACGGTGATGGTGTTACCCGCTGACTATACGCCGATTTTAACCCGTGAATTAATTTATACTGGTATTACCCGTGCGAAATCTCGGCTGTATTTGTATGCACCACTGGATATTATCAGTAAGAGTGTGCAAGTGCGTACAGAGCGAGCGAGTGGATTAGCCCAGCTGTTGGTGTGATTGTATTGTAACTAATAGCAATCTCAATGCCAGCATTAGTGCTGGCATTATGCTATCTAAGAATTATTTTTTAAATTGATCAAATAACCAATAGCTATGAGGATCTGCGGGGGTTACATGTGGCCCAGTCATAATAAATGTTGAGACAATATTAATGATCACGACCGCGACAGCAAGCTTGCAAGCGATATTACCAATGCTTTTCATATGGTAATTGTTAGTGGTTTTTGTTGGTTGGCGCCATAAGCTTAGTAATACAGCAACTCCAATGATGGTCATTACAAAAATAACAAAAGCCCAAGTATAATAATGCATCCCAAGTAAGGGGCTACCATAACCGGGATCATCGGGTAATAAGTGCAGTGATACTTGACGCAATGCAGCTGTTGCACCAAATAAAGCGCCAAATAAAATAATCCCGTAATGAGGTTGTTGTGGGCCATAGCGGACATTGAGCATAAAGCCAAACATTACCATCATAAATCCTACCCGTTGTAATAAGCATAACGGGCAAGGTAATTCTTTAAATACCAATTGAATGATAGATCCGGTTGCCAATATGGTTGTGATGCCAAGTAAGCCTAAGATATTGAGTCGATTAATAAGTTGATTGTTCATAGCGTACTTAAATTGAGATTGGCAGGGTATAGACAATGTGGTGTTTGAGTAAAATAGATCCAGCAATGAAGGTTAAAGCAAACATGGCATAACTAAGATTTTTTTTACCTTTAAGTGCTGTTAACATAGTTATAAGCATGAGACAAAAAACAAAAATACACAGCATTGGTAGCAATAACCCTTTTTTAAAATGGAATAATCCGCACAGTATACCTTAACGGTATTAACTGTTAATTGTTTATCTTGAAATATTGACACAAAAAAACGCCAGTAATCATACTGGCGTTATTGTGTTGCGATTATTATGTCTAATTAAATAACCAATAAGTAATTGGATTATCAGGACATTGGTATGGGCCGCACTCAATAAAAGTCGATATGACGTTGACTGCAACAGCAAAAATTGCCAATAGACATACAAACCTGCCAAAACGGTTCATTTTATAATCATTATTATTCCAGTCTTTATTCCATAGCAGCTGTAATACCGCCACACCGACAATAGTCAGACTAAATAGAATAAAGGCCCAAGTATAATAATGTATACCAAATACTGGACTACCAAATCCTGGTGTGCCAGGAATAACATGCAGTGATACTTGACGTAATGCTGTTGCCGCGCCAAAGAGAGCGCCGATAATTAGAATACCGTAATGGCGCTGTTGTGGTCCATAAACAACGTTAAGCATAAAACCAAACATCACCAGCATAAAGCCTAAGCGTTGCAATAAACATAATGGACAAGGTAATTCATTTAGTACAACCTGAAGGACTGATGCCATCAATAATACGAAGGTGATCCCTAATAGACCCAAGGCATTTAAGAGTGCTACATTTTTATTATTCATACTTTCTCCCTAGAGTAAAATAGATAGAGAATCTGTTGCATGGTGGTGGAACCAATACAGCCCCAAAACAACAGTGATGGCAAAAATAAAATAACTAGCAGCTTTTTTTCCAGTAAATGCGCAGAGCATTGCAACAAATACCAGTAGAAACAGTAAACTCATCATAAGCGATTATTTAACCTTTCTTTTGTATGTATGTTATTTATAGTTATTAAAATTATTATATTAAAGTGACTAACTTTAGGTTTCATCATACATTATAAACATATAAATTAACACTTTGTTACATTCTTGTTCTAGTTTTAACTGGTTGGCGTTATAAGTATTTTAGAGCGACGTTGGTAGTTATAGAGGTCTTTTTTCACCAAAGGTAATTGTTCGATATCGCATTCATAGAATCCTTGTTCACGAAACCAATGCAGACTACGGGTAGTGAGAACAAAAATGTTATCAAGGTCAGATTCTCGCGCTTGCTGGCATAATTTATTGAGAAGTAACACGCCGCGATCCCCATCTCTAAAGTCTGGATGAATAGCAACACAAGCCATCTCTGCCATTTTTTCTTCTGGATAAGGGTAAAGCGCAGCGCAGCCAATAATCAAATTATCAAGCTCAATCACAGTAAACAGAGTAATTTCCCGTTCAAGTTGTTCACGAGAACGGCGCACTAAAATTCCTTCGGCTTCCAAAGGCTGAATTAGATCGAGAATTCCTCCAATATCATTAATGTCAGCACGACGGATCTTTTCGGCACTCGACATGACAATTTGCGTACCAATACCATCTAATGAAAACAGTTCTTGGATCAATGCACCGTCTTGTTTATAGCTCAATAAATGACTACGAGGTATACCTGCTCGACAAGCTGTAATCGCACCACGTAGAAAACGCCCAGTACCGCTTTGTTGCTCATCGTTATCGATAAGCTGTTGTAATGTCAGTTCTGCTTCATGGGGTAATAATTCAGAGATAATATCGTTATTGCTATCAACGACTCCTTGCTCAGAACAAAATCCAATCAGTTTATCTGCGCCTAATCGTATTGCGACCTGAGTCGCTATTTCTTCTGAGGTGAGATTAAAACACTCACCAGTCACTGAACTGGCAATAGGACCAAGTAATACAATCGAACCTTGCTCTAGCTGGTTGGTTATCGCAGTACTATTGATTCGCCGAATTTTTCCGCTATGACAAAAATCGATACCCTCATCAATGCCTAGCGGTTGAGCAATAATAAAGTTACCGCTAATGACATTAATTTGTGAACCTGCCATTGGAGTATTATTGAGTCCCATTGAAAAGCGAGCTGTAATATCAAGTTGTACTTGTCCTGCTGCTTGTTTGGCTATTTCTAAACTATGCTCATCGGTGATTCTTATTCCCTTATGGTAAGGGCTAGTGTAATGCTGCTGTTGTAATAAGGCGCTTATTTGTGGGCGAGCGCCATACACCATTACAATATGAATCCCTAAGCTGTGTAGCAAAGCAATATCGCTAACAATGTTGGCAAAATTGGGGTCTGCAATGGCCTCGCCACCGACCATGATCACCATGGTTTTACCAACATGGGTATTTAAATAAGGGGCTGACTGACGAAATCCTTTTACCAGTGGGGTCTTACGTGTATTCACAAGCGATATCCATATCTGTATTTATGGGTGATTTATAACCAATAAATTAAAGCAATTGTTTGCTTTGTGCAGCATTTAAATGACATTAAGGTTAAATCGTTAATTATCACTGTGATTGATTAAGTATTGAACGTCAAAGCCGCTATATAGTTATAAATATAGCCATGTATTGATGGGGTGAACCAGCAAATGAAACTGCAGCATTTTTGGGTTGAACAGTGTCAATATGGACGTTGGATAATTATCGTTGCTATAACTGTGATTGTGTTTGCTATCGGATCGCTTCAATTGCAGACAGCTATCGATCAGCATCAACAACTAATGCAACTGGTGATTGGAGAGTGGCAAGAGCAAGGCGTTGCTCCAGAGAAGGTCGAAACATTTGAGGTTCGTCAACAAGGTATTTATCGTCAAGGTCGATTATTAACCTCGAATTATTCTTGGAATGGCACTCAATTACGTTACCAATTTGGCGATCAGCTTTATAGTTATCGTTATCAAGATAATGCGCTTATTCGGCATCAGTCGGTACATTATAGCGCGGTATTTGAGCGCCAATAATCTATTTGATGTTGTGATTGAACTTTACTGGTAGCAGATTAGTCTTAAATACTTTGATGGTGTTATGTCAGTTATCCGTTGATTGTTTGAAATAGTTACTTCTTTTTAGAAAGTGTTTGTTAGTATTGTCATCTGCTTACAGCTTTGGCATAAGTAAACGAGCTGTCATTTCCATATTTTTGTAAAACTTTTATAGGCTTATCTATCGTGTTACGTAAAGCAACCGTTGCAATTATTCTTTTCAGCTTGGTGGGATGTTCATCACCTGAAGGTACGACAACAGAAAAACCAAGTTTAGCTGCAGTTGGTAATCCATTAGCACACCAATATCTAGGCCGAGATTTTAAGCATGTTTTAAATAAAGTGGCGCAGATTGAATCAAATAAATCACATGATTACAGCACTTTTGCACCACAGGCTAAAATGGTTACTTCACGTTCACCATCAATGGCGCGTAAATTTGAACCGTTATATAACCAAGTTGAAAATTGGGCTAATCACAGTGGCGATCCAAGCACATTAGCGAAATATGGTATTCAAGCAGCACAGATGGGCGGTGCCAATGGTGAAGGCAATGTGATGTTTACTGGCTATTATTCACCAGTGATCGAGTTACGTCATAAACCAACCAATGTATTCCGTTACCCAATTTATGCGATGCCAACTTGTAAAGGTCGCTGTCCTTCGCGAGAACAAATTTATGATGGTGCGTTAGCTGGTCAAGGTTTAGTGTTGGGTTACAGTAAATCAATGCTTGATGTGTTTATGATGGAAGTTCAAGGCAGTGGTTTTGTTCATTTTGAAGATAATAACCAGCTGCAATATTTTGGTTATGCGGGTAAAAATGGCCATCGTTATGTCAGCATTGGCCGTGTATTGATTGATCGTGGTGAAGTGCCTAAGGCGAAGATGTCATTGCAAGCCATTCAAAATTGGGTTGCTCACCATAGTGAAGCTGAAGTACGTGAATTATTAGAGCAGAATCCTTCATTTGTATTTTTCTCACCTCGTAAAACATTAGATGTGAAAGGTAGTGCAGGTATTCCATTATTGGCAAATGCTGCAGTAGCTGCAGATCGTAAATACATTCCAATGGGATCGGTATTATTAGCAGAAGTGCCACAACTTGATGCTAAAGGTAACTGGACTGGTAAGCATGTATTACGTTTATTGTTAGCTTTAGATACTGGCGGTGCAGTGAAAGGTAATCACCTAGATTTGTATCATGGTATGGGTAAACAAGCCGGTACAGATGCTGGTCACTACAAACATTTTGGGCGAGTATGGCGTTTAGGTCTTAAAGGTTCGGCCACTCAAGACCCGTGGTTAATGCCCAAATAAGTGTATTAACTCAGCTATCGCTGCCATGGTTATTGTGGCAGCGACTAGACAATTGCTATCAGAGTGCGTATAAAAACGCACTCTTTGTTTATCCACCTCAAGCAGTGTAGAACCCAGTATGCGTGAATTAGATACCCCAGCATCCGATAGTTATAATCAGCGTTTTGGCGGCACTCGTCGTTTATATGGCAATAGTGAAGTTGAAATTCTTCGCGCTGCGCACGTGTGTGTGATTGGTATTGGCGGCGTAGGCTCATGGGCCGCTGAAGCATTAGCCCGTTCAGGTGTGGGTGAATTGACGTTGATCGACATGGATGATGTCTGCGTAACCAATATTAATCGTCAAATTCATGCAATGACAGGCACTATCGGTCAAAGCAAAATTGAAGTGATGGCAGCACGTATTCAACTAATTAACCCTGAGTGCAAAGTTAATTTAATTGATGATTTTATCGGGCCAGATAATCAAGCGCAGTATTTATCGGCTCAGTTTGATTATGTCATTGATGCGATTGATAGCCTTAAAGCAAAAGCCTCATTACTTGCATATTGTAAAAGTAATAAAATCAAAGTGATCACAATTGGCGGCGCTGGTGGACAAACAGATCCAACTCAGATTCAAGTTGCTGATTTAACTAAAACGATTCAAGATCCATTGGCGAGAAAATTACGTGAAACCTTACGTCGCCAGCATAATTTCACTAAAAATCCGAAGCGTAAATTTGGCATTGATTGTGTTTATTCCACAGAACATTTGAAATACCCGCAAGCCGATGGTTCAGCATGTGCGATAAAAGCCACAGCGGAAGGGCCTAAACGAATGGATTGTGCGAGTGGTTTTGGCGCAGCAACAGTTGTAACTGCAAGCTTTGGTTTTGTGGCTGTCGCTCACGTGATTAAAAAATTGATTGAAAAGTATCATCAATAAATTAATCGCATTGTACGATAAGCAATAGCAAAAAGCGGATGATTTAGCATCCGCTTTTTTGTGTTTGTTTGGTCGAGGGGGCGTCGTCTGTGGCTATTTTAGGCCGCAAGTTGCTTTATTTGCTCAACAATCGCTTTTAAGCCATTACCACGAGAAGGGCTTAAATGTGCCATCAGCCCTAAGTTTTCAAAATAAGCATCGATATCAAAATGGTTAATTTCAGCTGCCGTTTTGCCATGATAAGCCGCAAGCACGAGGGTGATTAAGCCGCGTACAATACGTGCATCTGAATCGGCAATAAAGTAATAGCGGCCATCAATTATTTGATGATGTAGCCAAACTTGCGATTCACAGCCACTAATTTTAAGTTGATCTTGTTTATAACTGTCATCTAGCTGTGGCAGCTTTTTACCTAACTGAATCACGTTGCGATAGCGATCTTCCCATCCTGTCGCAGCTTGCATTTGAGCAATGATATCGGCGGTAGTGATTTCAGTTCCAAAAGGATGCAGAGGTAGCGTTATAGTGGTGGTCATCTTTTTTCCTTGGCTGCTATTACAATAAATCGCAGGCTTTATGTAGCGCAGAAATAAAACGCGCGACATCTTGTTGATCATTATAAAGTGCTAATGATACCCGTAATGTTCCTGTTAATCCTAGTGCATCTAGCATTGGGTGGGCACAATGGTGGCCTGCTCGTAGTGCGATATGCTGTTGATCAAGCAAGGTCGCAATGTCTTGATGATGAACACCATCAACCACAAAAGAAAATAGGCTTGCATGTGGTTGCAGGCCAATAATACGCAATCCTTCAATATCTTTAATGCCATCTAAGGCTTGTTGGCGTAAATTAGCAATATGCTGTTCAGCGCCTTGACGGTCGATATTTTGTAACCATTCAATCGCTGCTGCAAGGGCTAAGCTGCCTGCTACATTAGGTGTTCCAGCCTCAAATTTACTGGGTAAACCAGCATAATCTGTGCCTGAAAAAGAGACTTTTTCGACCATCTTGCCGCCGCCGTGCCATGGTGGCATCGCTTCTAATAGTGCTTGTTTGCCATAAAGAACTCCAATACCAGCGGGCGCGTAAATTTTATGGCCTGAAAAGACATAAAAATCAGCGTCAAGCGCTTGCACATCAACCTGCTCGTGGGCAATGCCTTGCGCACCATCAATCACGACAACTGCGCCATAGTGGTGAGCTGCGGCTATCATTGACTCAATCGGATTGCGAGTGCCTGTGACATTGGTGATATGAGCAATAGCGACGATTTTGGTTTTATTTGATAATAAATGCTGATAAGCATCGATATCTAGGGTGCAATTTTGAAGCATTGGAATTTTAACGACTTTAGCACCAGTTTGTTCCGCGACCATTTGCCAAGGCACAATATTGGCATGGTGTTCCATTTCACTGACTAAAATTTCATCTCCTGCTTGTAAGTGGCTACGAGCATAAGTTTGTGCGATCAAGTTTAATGCTTCAGTAGCACCACGAGTCCAAATGATTTCTTTAGGGCTAGCTGCCCCAATAAATTGTTGGACCGTTGTTCGAGCTTGTTCAAAAGCGAAGGTCGCGTTAGTCGTTAAACTATGGCTACCTCGATGCACATTGGCATTATAGCCGCTGTAATAGTGACGTAGGGTATCGATAACAATCGCCGGTTTTTGAGCTGTTGCTGCGCTGTCTAAATAAACCGCCCGTGGTGCAGCATCTGAATGTTGCAGTGCAGGAAATTGGGTTTGAATTTGGTTGATATCGAATGGTATGGTCATAGCGGGTCACATTACAGAAATTTGAATTATCGATGATGCTAATAAATGCCAGGAAGAGCAAGTGTTGCGATGATTTTTGAGTAATAAAAAAATAGCACTGCGTTGGGGCGCAGTGCTAACAATTACTTTGACACAGAAGTCAAAATACAGGAAGTAAAGAGGTAGATAACTACCTATCCGGCAGGATCCGGACAATATGCAAACACAACATCGCAATGCTGATTGAGCGGTTAGCCAGAGGGCAAAACACAAAATGTTAATCAACATTGCGGAACGAATAATAGGGTTTATATAGCACTTAAACAATGGACAATTTATAATGTTTGAGATGAAAAAAACTAATGCATTAGAGAGCATCGAAAAGTATGTCTAGACGTTTACCTCCGCTTAACTCATTGAAGGTGTTTGAAGCTGCTGCAAGGCATTTAAGTTTTACTCGAGCAGCTGAAGAATTGTTTGTTACTCAAGCTGCAGTTAGCCATCAAATTAAAGCCTTAGAGGAATTTTTGGGGTTAAAATTATTCCGTCGCCGCAATCGTTCGTTACTGTTAACAGAGGAAGGGCAAAGTTACTTTCTTGATATTAAAGATATCTTTTCATCGATTTCAGATGCGACAGATAAGGTACTAGAAAGGGGCTCAAAAGGTGCATTAACCATTAGTTTACCTCCTAGTTTTGCGATTCAGTGGTTAGTGCCAAGATTGACTGATTTTAATGAGCAACACCCTGAAATAGACGTGCGTATTAAAGCGGTTGATCTTGATGAAGGATCGCTGACGGATGATGTTGATGTTGCGATTTATTATGGTCGTGGTAATTGGTCGGGTTTACGTGCTGATAAGCTATATCAAGAATTTATGATGCCAGTGTGTTCACCAATGTTATTAGTTGGCACTAAACCATTACGTACTATCGAAGATTTAAAATTACATACTCTATTGCATGATACTTCACGTAAAGAGTGGAAGAACTATGTTCGCCATTATGATGTAAAGGGCGTCAATGTTAATCAAGGGCCGATCTTTAGTCATTCAACTATGGTGTTACAAGCCGCCGCTCACGGCCAAGGTATTGCATTAGGTAATAATGTTCTGGCTCAGCCTGAATTAGAAGCGGGAAGATTAGTGTGTCCGTTTGATGAAATTCTGGTAAGTAAAAATGCGTTCTATTTTGTATGTCAGGAAAAACAAGCGGATACCGGACGCATTCAAATTTTCCGTGATTGGATTTTAAATAAAGCCCGTAAAGAGCAAGAGGATATGCCTGATGTCATTGAAGAAGTGTGAGTATTTGATTGATGGCCCTGATGCTAAAGATGCGATAGCGACGTTTTTATTTGCGCATGGTGCTGGTGCCGGAATGGATCATGCTTTTATGACCACGGTTGCTTGTGGTTTAGCAGCACATAATATTCAGGTGGTACGGTTTAATTTCCCGTATATGATCAAACGTGCCGAAGATGGTAAAAAACGTCCGCCTGATCGCTTACCTAAATTATTACTCGATTTTCAAACCCATATCGAACAGTTTGATAATGGCAAGTTAGTCATTGGTGGTAAATCAATGGGGGGACGAATGGCGAGTTTAATGGTGACCGATATTGCCGCCCAAACAGCGCTAGTTAATAACTGTGCAGCAAAAGTTCGTGGTGTTGTTTGCCTTGGTTTTCCTTTTCATCCGCCAGCAAAGCCTGAAAATTATCGTGGCGATCATCTAGCAACTATCAGCGTGCCAACGCTTATTTTGCAAGGTGAACGCGATACCTTTGGCGTGCGTAGTGAAGTTGAACAATGGCCATTTTCAGCTCAGGTGAGTTATCAGTTTTTAGCCGATGGCGATCACGGTTTTAAACCACGTAAAGCATCAGGGCATACTGAAGCTGAAAATATCACTATCGCCATTGAGTCATTAGCGGCCTTTATTAAAAAGTGTGTTGCTAGTGAAGTAGCATAGAGGTGTAGTCATAATGGTTGAATTAACCGCTAAACAACGTCAACAATCACGACTGATGCTAATGTTTGCCGCATGTAGTGGCGTGGTGATGGTGGCTTTAGGGGCATTTGCTGCACATGGTTTAAGCCATACATTAGCTCCTTATTTACTCGATGTGTTTAAAGTCGGGGTTCAATATCAGGCATGGCATACATTAGCATTATTAGCTTGTGGAATATTGTCACGCTTTTTGCCATCAAAAGCGTTATCATACGCGGCGCTGTTTTTTGGCCTCGGTATAATTTGCTTTAGTGGCAGTTTATATGCGCTGGCTTTAACCGGCATTAAATGGTTTGGTCCTATCACACCGATGGGCGGAATATGTTTTATTATTGGCTGGGTAATGCTCGCAATAGCAGCCTGGCGTTCAGCTTGAGGGTTCCAACGTGAATCAAGTTTTATTGTACTGTCGTCCTGGCTTTGAAAAAGAATGTGCCGGAGAGGTTCAAGACAAAGCAAATACGCTGGAATTGTTTGGTTTCCCTCGGGTGAAAAACAATTCAGGCTATGTGTTATTTGAGTTCTATCAAGCAGGTGATGCTGATAAATTCATTAAATTACAGCCATTTTCACAGTTGATTTTTGCACGCCAAATGTTTGCTACATCAGCAATGTTGAGCGGTTTACCTGCAGAAGATCGTATTTCACCTATTTTAGAAACCATCGGTGAAAACTTTCCTATTTGTGGTGATTTGCGCATTGAAACACCAGATACCAATGAAGCGAAAGAGCTGTTGAAGTTCTGCCGTAAATTTACGGTGCCATTACGTCAAGCAATGCGTAAACGTAATGTTTTATACGTTAAAGATAACCATAAAAAACCAGTATTACACGTGTGCTTTATTGCTCCTGGTTGTTGTTTTGTTGGTTATTCTTACCCGCAAAATAATTCCCAATTTTTTATGGGCATTCCACGTCTTAAATTCCCAGCAGATGCGCCAAGCCGTTCAACGCTGAAATTAGAAGAAGCATTTCACGTATTTATTCCTCGTGAAGAGTGGGATGAGCGTTTAGCTCCTGGTATGTGGAGTGTTGATTTAGGTGCGTGTCCTGGTGGCTGGACATATCAACTGGTAAAGCGTTCGATGTTCGTTCACGCGATTGATAATGGCACTATGGCACAAAGCTTAATGGATACAGGCCAAGTTAAATATCATGCAGTTGATGGTTTTAAATATGAACCAGCACGTAAAAATATTACTTGGATCGTATGTGACATGATTGAAAAGCCAGCGCGTGTAGCGCACCTAATGGGTGAGTGGCTAATAAAAGCATGGGCAAAAGAGGCTATTTTCAACCTTAAACTACCAATGAAAGGCCGTTATGATGAAGTACTACAAGATATTGAAAATCTAAAAGTATTGCTGATTAAAAATGGCGTCAAGTTTAAGCTGCAAGCGAAACATTTGTATCATGACCGTGAAGAAATTACGGTCCATATTCAGCGCTTGGATAATCGTTCAGCGTATTAATTCTTAATTATTCAAACCAAAGGAGTCAATGCTATTATGTTGACTCCTTTATTACGGTTATTTATATTATGAATAAAAATTCTCCTAAAACTAATTTGGTTTTCTTCTATTCGGAAGGTGCACCAAACGATGATGCTTTAGACCTATCAGAAAATAAAAAACTAGTTATAGATGCAGCGAAAGATCATGTTGATAATATTAGTTACTACACGCCTAAAAAGTTAAGAGATCTTGGATTTGAAGGTTATGTAAGGGAGTATGATAGTTCAGGTTTAGTCTCTCAAAATCCTGGAATGTCTAAAATTGGTTTTTGTGCTTGGCGTCCACTTATTTTATTGCTTGAAATGGAAAAGATGAATGAAGGTGATATCTTAATTTATCGTGATTCAAATATTCTAAAATATAGAAAGCTATCTAATTATAATGATATTAAAAATATTGCGGAGCAATGTTTAACATTATGTGGGTTTGATTTTTTTATTCCTCATCATGATTCTTTAATAAAAAACCGAGAATTAACGAAGACAAATATTATTAGAGAACTTGGAGAGGATAACTTTTTTTCATATGAATATCCTGCACTGCAGGCTGCGTTTATTGTAATAAGAAAATCGGAAGCCTCCATACAGTTGTTACAAGAATGGTTAGACGCGTGTAGTAACGAAGAGTGGATAAACGGTAAACAGTATGGTGAGTTAGATTCGCAATTTCACCACTCTACACCTGAACAAGCAATACTGAGTATAATAATTGCAAACTGGGTAAGGAAAGGAACTCATAATATACCTGTTACTTATCCTTTGATATCTATTAGAGCAGGTAGAGATATAAATAAGATTACTTTTAGAACCGACTTTTCATATTTAACTATTTTGAATAAAAGTGATGCTGAGTATATTAATTTACCTAGCTATATAAATAAAAAAAATGTTAAAGGGTTACTTGAATTTTCGAATACATTAATATCAACTTTTATATTGAAGAAAAAGTACGAAATATTAAAAGCATATAATAAGATTAAACCTAGTAAAAGAATCAATGGTAAAATTATATCTCTTAGAGAAAAGCTGGGTAAAGAATAATCATTATTTAATCATAAGCTATCACATATTATAAATATGATAACTTATGATATTTAGTCTTTTTTATTTATTGTGGCATGATGTAACGAATATCTTGCAAATTAAAGCCTAGTGTTAAATCGGTTTTTAAACTTGCGACAGCTTTTGATGCGCGAGCTGTCTCTTCATTGCCAGTGATTTTCTTTTGCCATTTAGGCGCAAGATCGGTCGCTGTAAGAATCGCTTCAAGGTTAGGGTAAAGGCTTAATAATTCAACTGCCGCTTTAGGACCAATACCGGCAACGCCCGGGATTTTACTGGAACTGATGCCTGCTAATCCCCAATAGTCAGTTAATAACTGTGGCTTAACACCATATTCTTTTTCAATAAACGGGCTATCAAGCCAGCGCTGTTGAAAGTAATCCCGAATACGTAATGTTGGCTGCAGTAACTGACAATAACCTTTATCGGTTGAAACGATAGTCACTTGTTCATTACGTGAGGCGACTTTTAAGGCTAAGGTTGCCACTAGATCATCGGCTTCATCACCATCAGATAATAGTGAATCAATGCCGATCGCCATAAATGCATCTTGAATCGTATCCATGCCTGCTAATAACTCTGGCGGCATTGGTTTACGACCTTCTTTATAGTGCGGCAGTAACTCTGCTCGCCAGCCACGATCATCACTATTATGATCAAACACCGCCACAATATGGCTGGGCTGGGTGCTACTAATGATTTTCTGTAATGCCTGACAACATACTCTGGCAGTGTTGTCGACATCGGGTTGCCCCGGTTGCGCCGCATGCACGCGACGAATAAGATTTAATGCATCAATAACAACGAGGTGAATAGCCATAAATAAATTCTGTTTAGATGAATAAAAGGAGCGCTTAGGCTCCTTATTGTACGCAAAACTGTTACCAAATAACGAACTTATTTCGGTTGCTGGTGCGAGTTGACGATTTCATAACAAGGCTCGTATTTACTACCAGGTAATTTCATTCGTTGTTGGTCGACAAAGTTCTTCAATAGTTTATCCATACGCTGCATCAGTACTTTATCACCATCGATTTTAAAGCGACCATATTGCTCAATTTCATGAATACCTTCTTCTTTGACATTACCTGCGACAATACCTGAAAACGCACGGCGTAGATTAGCTGCCAGTTTTTCTTTCGGCTGATCCATGTGTAAATCTAAGCTCGCCATTGCTTTATGGGTAGGTGAGAAGGGCATTTGAAAATCTTCTGGGATCGTCAGTGACCAGTTAAAGCAATAAGCATCACCTGTTGCTAAACGGTGTTCTTTCACGCGCGCCATCGATGCTTTCATCACTTGGGCAACTTCGGCAGGATCGCCGATAATAATTTGATAATGCTGAGTTGCCGCTTCACCTAAAGTATCACGAATAAAATCATCTAAAGTGCGAAAGTAAGCTTCACTTTCTTTAGGGCCGGTGAGGATTAATGGTAGCGGTTGTTCAGCGTTATCAGGATGCATTAAGATCCCTAAAATATACAGCAGCTCTTCCGCAGTACCAGCACCACCTGGGAAAATAATGATCCCATGGCCAACTCGAACAAAAGCTTCTAGGCGTTTTTCGATATCAGGTAAAATAACTAATTCATTGACGATAGGATTAGGTGGCTCAGCGGCAATAATTGACGGCTCAGTTAAACCAATAAAGCGGCTGCCAGAATAACGTTGTTTGGCATGACCAATGGCAGCTCCCTTCATTGGGCCTTCCATTGCGCCAGGGCCGCAGCCAGTACAAATATTAAGTTCACGTAAACCTAATTCATTGCCGACTTCGCGAGTATATTGATACTCAATTGGATTAATTGAGTGGCCGCCCCAACACACAATAATATTAGGATCTTCGCCAGCATGTAGCGTGCGGGCGTTACGCAATAGACTAAACACAAAGTCAGTAATATGAGGTGCGCTAGCAAGATCGATATCGTTACGACGTGCAATATGCATATCAACATAAATAATGTCGCGTAATACTGAAAACATGTGTTCTTGAATACCGCGAATAATACGCCCATCAACGAACGCATGCTCTGGTGGGTTCACCAGTTCGATTTTAATACCACGCTCACGACGTAATAGGTTAATCGCAAAATCGAGGTGTTTTTCAAGTAATTCTTTGGAGTTATCAGTGTGGCTACCTGAATTTAAAACCGCGAGAGAGCAGTTGCGATAGAGGCGATACAAATCACTGGATGCGGTAGCTTTTAAGCTGTCGGCTTCTATTTGTGATAATAGGTTCATAGCGCCGATAGGGCTGATATGCGTTATCATAATAACCTCCCTGGTAATGATGAAACAGCATGTTCATTTATTGATTATAGGCAGAGGCGCAATCACCAATGAGTAGGTGTTAAAATCAAATAAAGAACAATAGTTTGACGGTAAGATAATTTGTTTCTTTGTAGTTACCATACACAGGGATTATATTTTTGACCAGTAAATGATAATAATAATATAACGCCGTCGATAAAGAGATGTGGAGCTATGGTTGACACTTAAATTTGGTCAATAATAATATTACAACGAGGATGTTGTGCGTGAAGTAATGCTGTTTCAGCTCGTTCGATAACTTGTTTAGGGGTGTCATTGTTAGCAAAAAAACTGCTGCTGATAGAGACCGACATTGCCACACTTTGACCTTTGAAGTGAAGCGGTAACTGACTCACTGCCGCGCGAATATTTTTTATCGTTTGATGACGTTGTTGGTCATTACAATCGGTAATTATTAGCATAAAGGCATCATCATTAAATCGAGCAATAAAATCAGTAGGATTTAGTTGTTGGCTAATCGTTTTGGCAATAATTTTAAGTGCCTTATCACCCGCATTATGACCATAATCTTGATTAAGCTGACTAAGATCATCGATATCAATCAGCATTAACAGCAATGGGGTTTGGTAACGTAACCAGCGTTGATATTCATGTTTAAGCCGATCATCAAACGCACTACGGTTATAGGTTAAAGTTAATTTATCTCTAAAGATATTTTGTTCTTGTTGGCTTAAACGTTGATGATAACTGTGAGTTTGTTGTTGTACCTGATGGACTTTATTATCATTATGATTTAATTGTTCTATGAGTGCTTGTTCCCGCAGCTCTAACTGACTATTACGTTGGGCTAGTTGCTGTAGTTCATTGGCAAGATTGACTAATAAAGGCGTTGCTGCTGGTGTTTTTTTAAGACTCAGTTGTTGATTAATCGTGGTTGCTATCGTTGCAATACTAGTATTGAAGTCACAGCGATGCTGGTGTAAAACAGCAAAAGAGCTTGCTGCTTTAGCGGTATTTTTTTGCAATGAGGCTAAATCACTGTTGAGTGTATTTAAAAACTGCTGTGAGGCATGACGCTCAGCATGAGTGCCTGCAACAATAAGGCGCAACACTTGTAATAATAATGTTTGTAACCTTGTTTGATTTACCCCTTGGGTTAATTGCTCTCTAATCACAAACAGTTGTTCACCTTGTTCATTGGTGAAGTCTATTTCGGAGATGACAAGTAACAATTCCGCTGCTAATTCGACCTCAAAGCTTGGCTGTTGGTCTGCTGATAAAGTGGTACCGTTATTGTTGGCTGCAATTAATTTGATACTACGCTCATACAGTTCAAGTAAGCGTAATATGCGTTGATGATTGTCCAACAATGTTGTCGATGGTTGATTGAAAATACCGCGTAGATCACGCTGCAGCGATTGTGGTAAACCTTGGTAATGCGAAAGGGTACGGCCGCGTTGACTAATATGGTGTTGTAAGCGTTTATTTTGGAGTTGAATTACATCGGCTTGTTGAATGACTAGGCGTTCAACTATCGATAATCGCGGAATCAATCGGCTGATCTCTAGTGGCTGTTCAAGATCGAGGCTGATGGCTTGTAAGCTTGTATCGAGTTCATTATCAATCCCTCGACAAGCAACGGCTAACCGAGTGATCAGCCGTTTTAAGATTACAATTTCACGTCGCGATTTCAGATTGGAATCACGATAAGAAAGTTGAGCAAGGTCTAATCGTTGTTTTAGAACGCCGACTTCGTTAACAATGGCACTAATATCTGTCATTGGTTATGCATCTGCATTTATACAGTTAAAATCCATTTAATTCATAATGTTACTGATATTGTTGGACATGCTACCAAAAATAAAACCTGATAGTTAGCGCTATTTATCAGAGTTTTGTGCTCGTTGTATATTTAGTTGATATCGTTGTTAATATTGTGATCGTAGTTCCAGATTATTTCATTATTAGTTGAACTACGCACTTTTACTAATCCTTTATCAATGCCTTCAATACAAGAACGACGAATATTATCGCCGACAAAACTCGCGGCTGGTGCAGCATCGATAGCACAAATGTGAACCCAATGACTTCCAGGTTGCTTATCGTTGAGGCTAATACCGGCATCGACAGCCATCAGCAATATATCGATTAACTCTTGATCATTAATTGCAGTATAGGCACGAGGTAAAAATGGGTACTCTGCCATACCTATTTGTAATGAATTATTGATATTGAGTGGCAAAGTATAGTTATCAATTAATAGCTGCATTGATTCTGCTAACTGCTTTGGATCACAGCTTAAACGTGCATTAGGCTCAATATACAAGAACATCGCATCAGAAAAGTGATAAATACGCGCCGGTTCTAATACTTGTTGCTGTAAATAATTACCAAACTCTTTTTCGGCGGCGAGGCCCTGTTGGTAGCCTTTTTCAAGATAAATCCGTTTTAAGAATGATACTTCAAATAACGCAAATCGTAATCTATCGCTTAAAGGTTCATTTATTATTTCACCAAGATGCCATTGCTCAAAGTTAGCACTGCTCTGTTGCAGAGAGTTTGCTAGACGTGCATTTAGCATCCTTAGGTTACGTAATCCACTACGAGGGTGAGTATAGTAATCGGTGGTGAGTTTTGTGAGTTGTTGTTTTAATTGTTTATTAATATGTTGTCGACGCCATAATAATAATAACAAAATCACTAACACGCCAATGAGGGTTAAAGAAATTTGTTGTTGTTTATACAATGCATTTTTATTGATGAATTGCTCACGTTCCATATCTTCAAGCTTCAGTGAACGTTCCATCATTTTTTGCTGCTGTTTAAAGACTTCGGTGTTGCTTCTGGTCGCATTTTTTTGTTTGGCAGCATACAGTTGCTCATAGCGACGCTGACTCAGTAACGCATTGTAATAGTCATTTTGTTTTTCAAATGCTTCAGATAAAATCGATTCACCCATTAACTGTAAATTAGTGGCGCCAATACGACTTGCTGAAATTAAACCTGCTTGCAACGATGTTATCGCATCATCCAATTCACTTTTTTCGAGCTCTAATTGCCCTTGTAGAATTTGGCTTTCAGCAACAATTTTTTCATTACCACTTTGAAGTGCAAGGTTACGTGCCTGAACAATGTATTGTTCTGTTTTAGAGTAATTACAAAGGTGCAAATAAATCCGCGCAATATTAAGGCGTAAACTTGCAGAACGAAGATCATGTTTGAGCTGGTTCTCTTGATCAAGCGCATTAAAATAATGCACCAGTGCAAGGTTATATCGCCCTTGCTGCTCATAAATAGAAGCAATAAGAGCCAAGGTTTTGGCTAATTCTTGGGTACGTTTATAACGTTCAAAAAATTCACCAGCTTGCGTGGCATGCTCAAGCGCTTTATCAAGTACATGTCGCTCTTCAAATAACTGTGCTAATTCATAGTTAGCGCGCGCAATTTGTGGTTGGTCATCATTTTCAACTGCAAGCCAATAACCGCTCAATAAGCGATCAAGTGCCATATCATAATGGTCATGACGTAAATAATGTTGGCCAAGTGTGAGTTGATAATTAATAGTTTCGTCTTTATCGTCAAATGTGACTAAATAACCTTTAGCTTTGATAAACAACTTTTCGGCTGCTGAATCTTTACCAATACTTGATTCAATCAGCGCGCGTAGCATCATTGATTTATATTTTAACTCTTGCAACTGACGACTTAAATTTATTGGCTGCGTCTGCTTCATTTCAATATTGAGGGTGTTGAGCATTTTTAGCGCAGTTGCACTATTACTTAAATTAACCCAGTAAAATTGAGCCAATAAAATACGACTTTCAAAGACACTGAACATTAAATTATTGTCAAATGCCGTTTTTTCCGCTTTTTTGATTACGGTAATGGCTTTCTCTGGTCGTTGTAATAGTGATAAAGCTTGGGCTTGAATTTGCAGCGCATTGACAGTGTTGAGTGGTGTACGGGTTGAATGATCCGCTTCACCATTAAGATGCACTCGTGATGGGTCTTGTGGCTGGCTTAGACGACGTTGTTCGAGGTAACTGTTAGTGATTGTGAGTGTTCTTTCTGGTTGATTAACCAGCAAACTCTGTGCTTCGGTGAGGATCGGCGAGCTATAAATTTTTGCTTGAAGATCAAATGAGGTTGTTAGTAATACTAACCCAGAAATTAATAGGCCACGAAAAATCATATAGTCTCAAAACAGCACAATAACACACAAGATGGTGTTGATTTTACGGGGTTAATGCATCAAGTCCAGCAAAGTAAAGATTTTTACCGGACTTAATGTTGAATTCGTCGTTAGGATCTACTTACTGACGCGCAAGACGGAAGTTATCACTTGGTGTTTTACCCATGTTGGTACGATATGGATTGATATCTAAACCACCACGGCGGGTATAACGTGCATAAACAGTCAGTAATTCTGGCTGACAAAAACGCATAATATCGTTAAATATACGCTCAACACATTGTTCGTGGAACTCATTGTGATTACGGAATGATACGATATAACGCAGTAATTGCTCACGGTCGATTCGATTACCTTTATAAGCAATACGTACGCTACCCCAATCAGGTTGGTTGGTAATTAAGCAATTTGATTTTAACAGGTGGCTATGAACAATTTCTTCAACGATATCATTATTATCTGCAGCGCCTTCAAGGTATTCAGGCTTGAAACTGTAGTCATTAATTTCAATATCTTGATCGTCAATGCATTCGCCAAAGAAATTAACGATTGGTTGATCATTAAAATCAGTCAGCGGCTGAATGGTAACGTCAACATCTTCACCAGCACAACGTGACAAATCAATTTGCAAAGTATCAGCAATAGCTTGCCAGCCATCAAAACGGGTTTGATTGAAACTGTTTAGATACAGTTTAAAAGATTTTGACTCAATAAGATTAGGGCTTGATGCAGGTAAGCGCACTTCACCAATAGCTACTTGAGGTAGGCCTTTTTTATTGAGCCAAGATAATTCGTATAATGTCCAAATATCATAGCCAGTGAATGGCAGTGCATCATCGCTGATATTAATATCGGTACGGTTCAAGCTTCTTGGTACAGGTTGCAGTAGCGATGGATCGTACTGATCTTTATACTCTGTCTTTTGGCCAAGGGTTAAACCGGCTAATTCTTTAGCGTCTTTATATTTACTCATACTGTCTATGACACTCTTGGATTAGAATAAATGTCCGTCGAAACGGTTTAAACCTAAAGTTTACTGAATCTTTTATGAGGTTGCGAATGAATCATCCTGTTACCTGCGCTTTATCTGATTTTTCTGCTCGTTATTTACAAGCATGGTGTGATGCAGATCGCGGTTTTCCTGTAAGTGAGCATTTAGTCGGGCTTATTTCGCTGTGTGTAGTCAATGATAATGGTAAAAATGTAACTTGGAAACCGATTGAGCGTCAGTCAATGATTACTCTAGAGGGGGTCGAGAAAGGCATGGATTTAGCCCTCCATAGTGATATCAATGCTTTTTATGGATCACAATTTAGCGGCGATATGAGTGCGATGTTTGGTGAGTTATCACTTGATTTATTGCAAGCTTTTAATGATGACGATATCGAGCGTTTACAACAAAATATTTTAGGTCACCTAGTGACGCAACGTCGCATGAAGCTGAAACCTACCGTATTTATTGCTGTAGTTGATGATGAATCACAAGTTATTTCTATTTGTAATTTAACCGGCCAAGTGGTGTTAGAAACCTTAGGTAAAGATACTCGTCAAGTATTAGCCAATGATATTGTGACTTTCTTAGAGCAATTACAGCCAGTAGTGGCAGAGGGCTAAGGCGTGTTTGTTGTAGAGTTACAATTTGAATGTTTTGATAATACTACCTTATCGCAGGTCGATAGTGCGATAAATGGCTTAATGGATGCATTGCGTTATAACGGCCAAGTTCTGGGACGAGAGTTTCCGGTGGTGATTGACGAGGGGATATTTCGAGTTCGAGTTGTATGCCCAGAGAAAGAGAGCCTTCATTCCCGTTACAATAGTCCTCAAGTGAACGTGTGTTATGAGCAATTAACACTATCGTGCTTGTTAACCCCTAAAATAAAACTATTAGGGGTTGATCTTAACTCCGATTCTGTTGCTGAAAGTTTCTCTCCATCATGGCAAGTGCTTTATACCACCTATGTTCATAGTTGTTCACCATTGCGCAGTGGTGATACGTTACTGCCGATCCCATTGTATCAAACCGGAGCAGTCACTGATGGTGATTATAAAGCGATCATTAAATGGCAAACTGAATGGCAAGCTTTTGATGAAATTCAAATGGCGATTAAAAGCCCAACAGCGGTGAGCATGGCACTGACTGAAATTGGTGATGTAGATAGTGAGCTGTTTGTGCGAGGACGCAATTTATGTCGCCATATTGAAACCACGACTGAAGTTCCGACTTATTACTATCAGTACCGTGTTGGTGGTGAAAGCGAAGCAACAGAGTTAGCGCGAAAGTGCCCAAGTTGTGGTGGTGAATGGCATCAATCTGAAGCAATACATGGTTTGTTCCACTTTAAATGCGATCGTTGCCGTATCGTATCAAACATGTCGTGGAACTTTCAGTAAACATAAAAAAGCACCTATAAAACAGGTGCTTTTTTATCACTAGCGTTCAGCTTCCAAGCGCGCCAAACGTGTTGATAGCGCTAGCACCTGTTGCTCTAGTTGCTCGATACGTTGCTCGGCGGTTAATACTCGTTGTTGTTTTTCTATATGTGGTACTTTGGCATTTTTTTGCCATGCTTGTAGTGCTTTAATGATCACCGGGATAGGCAGTGATGTTGTTAACCGAGCCTTAATTAATGCTACTGATGGTTGTTTATTCTCGATAACTAACTGTTTAATAGCCTGTTCTATTTCTTTGGTGATGGTTGACATTGTTATTCCTAATCTAGACGTAGTCACTATTTTCTAAGTAAGGCATCTAATTGATCGATGACCTCACACCAATCCGCGTCTTGCTGTTGTGATTCAATAATAAATTGTTGTTGAGTTGGAATTAAAAAAGGTGCTTCTGATAATTTTTGGTGTTGCTCTAGTTGATGAGTTTGTAAAAAATGCTCAATAGATTCTGCTGAGTTATCTAATCCTAATTGACTGAATAAGTTAGCTAAGTCGTGATTGAAAGCTTCCATATTGATCCCTTACTTTGCACTATTTTCCTTTGACTGAGTATAGTGGATATCGACTTAAAGGGTTATTTGGGCCAAATAGCTAATCTCTTTGTAAGAGATCTCTTACAAGAGCGTAAGATATTAAGCTACTTATTAGTGAATATGACGTTTTATTTCTCATGAAGTAATTGATAGTTATGTGTTTTTATTTTTAGTGTGGCTGTGGAATGAAAAAAAATGTCAGAAAGTGTTTAAATCTATATTGTGGATAATAATCAAAAGCGTAATCTTAATGGTGTCGAAAGGATACGACATAACGGAACAGGAAAGTGCCACGGATACAGGCAGTCTCAGGATGAGATACTGGTAAACTAGGATGGTTTATCGGATATGGAATGTGAAGGGAATATCGTAGGATGCGATAATAAGTAAACAGGATGTTTACTGGTCAGGAAGACACTAGGATAAACTTCAGGATGAAGTAAGGAACACCTCTAGGATTGAGGCATAAAGGAACACTTCAGGACGAAGTAAAGGACACCTCCAGGAAGGAGATGAGAGTCAGAACAGGATGTGATGACGGGTTAGGATGGCCATAGGAACAACTTCAGGATGAAGTACAAAGGACAATGCTGACGGAACACAGCAGTCAAAGGATGGATGCAGGGAGCAACATAGTAGCGGGATAGCTGCAAGTAAGACCTCAGGGCGCGACGAAAGTCGCGCCCGCTCTTTTTTGTGGGCAGAAGAAAAAATAATCTAATCAGTTGTCGTGATAGATTTGTTTGGACTCTTTAAAGCTAACTTGTTTTTATTCGCACCTCGCACCTCGCACCTCGCACCTCGCACCTCGTATCTATCTGTCTAATAACGATATTTTGCTACGTATGAATAAATGTGATAACTCGTGAATGGCTTTTGACTACTTGCTGTGTGCGAGATCTCTTACAAATCTGTGGGAGATAAGCATTATAATTGTGATTATATATCTATGCTTTTTATGTAACTATATGTTTAATAATGTTTTAGTTATATATGGTCATAAATATTCATAAAAATTAAAAAAACACATTTTGGTAGATATAGGATTTAGGCGATAACTCGCATAATATTAATAGTGTCGAAAGGATACGACATAACGGAACAGGAAAGTGCCATGGATACAGGCAGTCTCAGGATGAGATACTGGTAAACTAGGATGGTTTATCGGATATGGAATGTGAAGGGAATATCGTAGGATGCGATAATAAGTAAACAGGATGTTTACTGGTCAGGAAGACACTAGGATAAACTTCAGGATGAAGTAAGGAACACCTCTAGGATTGAGGCATAAAGGAACACTTCAGGACGAAGTAAAGGACACCTCCAGGAAGGAGATGAGAGTCAGAACAGGATGTGATGACGGGTTAGGATGGCCATAGGAACAACTTCAGGATGAAGTACAAAGGACAATGCTGACGGAACACAGCAGTCAAAGGATGGATGCAGGGAGCAACATAGTAGCGGGATAGCTGCAAGTAAGACCTCAGGGCGCGACGAAAGTCGCGCCCGCTCTTTTTTGTGGGCAGAAGAAAAAATAATCTAATCAGTTGTCGTGATAGATTTGTTTGGACTCTTTAAAGCCAACTTGTTTTTATTCGCACCTCGCACCTCGCACCTCGCACCTCGCACCTCGCACCTCGCACCTCGCACCTCGCACCTTTAATATTGTAACAACAATGGCGTTATTCTACTTACCGCGTAAGAGATCTCTTACAAAAATGTGGGATTATTTCGCTATTAATAACTATTTATCGTGATGGAAAAATAGTTATTTTATATTTATCAGGTGGTTATAATTCAAACCTTTAATGTTAATCTTTGTTAAAAATATTTAATGGAATATTTCACATTGCGTCATTTTTGCTATGGGATAATATGTTGTCATCAGCTGGAGCTGACAAGGATTAAGGAATAGCCATGGAATTGGCTGCTTAGGATGAGCATATAGATGATGAGGATTATCATCTAGCAGGATGCGAGGATCTTCTGGGATAGAAGGCCATAGATGGGATATCTATTAGTCAGGATGACTATATTCTAGGATGGAATAGCAATACTTCAAAACGAAGTCAGGAACAACTTCTAATGAAGAGAAGGACACCTCCTTAGTGGAGAGAGAGTCAGTGTTGGATATACTGATGGGTCAGGGATTACCGAAGAATGACTTCTAGGATGAAGTTAAGATTTACCAGGGGATTTACGCATATCAAGGATTGATGGCAAGGAGCACAATAGTAGCGGGATAGCTGCAAGTAATATCTAAGGGCGTGGCAATTATTATTGTCACGCCCATTCTTTTTTAAGGGAGTTGCTAATCAGTAATTACCGCTTTCTGGAATTCGATGTGGCGGCAAATAAAAATAGCTTGCTCGAAGACGCTTCATTTCAAGATAGCCTTGATATACATCGATTCCATCAGCCGAAAATTCAAATACGAATACCGTTCGCCAGCCCCATTCGCCATGATGATCTTTAAGTTTTTGCTCTCCGCGAGCAAAACTGATCATTTGCAGGCCCATATTTTTACAGCGTTGTTCAATATAATACTGTGCCAGTTCGGTTTGACGTCGTTGCTGCCAAAATAAAAAGCCAATAGTCGCAATAATTAAAATGCCGAACAGATTACCCATATAAAAAAGCCCTTATAGACTATAAATGCAATCAGTGATTTTTAGCATGTTGCTGTAGTTTTTGAATTGCAGTAACCAGGGCAGGATCTGCTTGTCCATGCAATATTTGTAGCATGATTCCACGTAATAATGGCTGCATTACGAGATCTGTAAATAATTGGTTAAACAATGTTTGATCTTGGGTTTCAGCTAAACGTAATAAAAACAATGAAGCAATATTGGTATCGCTAAAGCCGCTCCAACAACGACCCGCAATCGCAATTAATACTTCGCGATGACACAGTGCTGGCTGATTTAATACTGTGAGTAATGTTTGTTGTAATTGTTGTGGGGCACTACCAGCTAGCGCACGTACTAATGCAGCAATTAAAAATAAGTCGGGTTGAGCTTGCTGGCACTCAAGGGCTAAACGTTCGTTGATACGTTGCGTGAGAGGATCTGGTATCGTGCAATGCTCAAGACAACCTAATAATGCATACAGTGGTGTCATTGGCAGATGATTGAGAGCTTTACGTAATAATGTCGCATTATTGTGTTGTGAAATGCGGGCACAGATATCAGCTAATCCTTGTAGTCCGATATGTTGCCATTGCTGCCAATCTTGTTGACCCGATAAATAGGCTTGTGCATCAGCATAATATTGACTAGGTGGTAACGATAGTAATACTCGTAGTTGAGCATTAAAAATTGCCATCTTGTCGTCATTAGGTTTAAACGTGTAAGGATTGTTAGCTAGTTTTTGTTGCTCATCTTCTGTTGGCGTACTATTGAGACTCGCTCCCATCGCTTCAATCACATACTTAATAAAGTCACCGACAGCGGCTTGTTTTAAGAGTCCGCGCTCATCAAGTGGTAAGCGTAAAAACCATACCCAAGGCGGTTGCTGGTGTTGCCAAAAAGAAATTGCAATGTGTGCATGTTGTTGTAGTGGCCATGGATAAGGCTGGCGATTTTCTTCAACCGCTTTAAATTGGCTAATTTCAATTTCATTAACGCGCCGGCCTAAATCGAAAATATTATAACGACAACCCGCGTTATCAAGTAGTTGGGTTAAAGTATGAAACGTTTCCATGGACATGATAAATAAAGCTCCTTTAATCAGCTTGTCAGTATAATTACTAGCGTTAACTCAGCATACCTGCGAATAGGCTGCTAATCATTATAATATAGTTGGGGCGTGACTGTTGAAATGCTATCCTGCGCCGTTTTTATTATCAACCAAGAGGGGCTGAGGTGGATAAATATCATCAAAGTCAGCAATTACTCGCTCAGTTAGAAAATAGATTACAGCACCATCAGTACTGGGAAACGATCGCCCCTGAAGCTCAATCTTTGGCGAGTATTGAGCCATTTGCGATTGATACTTTAGCTTGTCATCAATGGTTGCAATGGATTTTTATTCCTAAACTACGTTATTTAATCACGCATAAATTACCGTTACCGACTCAGTTTGCGATTGCTCCTTATGTTGAAGAAGCGATGAAAAATCAACCTGGAATGGTCGATATTGTGGTGACTGTACGTGAAATAGATCAATTGTTTAAAGATTAAGTGAGCATAATGGAACTGGAAATTTTATACCGCGATGATGCGTTAATTGCCGTTAATAAACCTGCAGGTATGTTAGTACATCGTTCTTGGCTAGATAGCCATGAAACGGTATTTGTGATGCAAACTTTACGTGATCAAATTGGTCAGCATGTGTTTCCATTACACCGTTTAGATAGACCGACATCTGGAGTACTGCTATTTGCACTTTCAAGTGAAATTGCAGCCATGATGATGCCGTTATTTGCGGGGCGAGATATACATAAAACTTACCACGCCATTGTCAGAGGCTGGGTTAAAGAAGCAGCGGTGCTAGATTATCCATTGAAAGTGATGTTAGATAAAATTGCCGATAAAAAAGCCTCTGAAGACAAAGAGCCTCAAGAAGCAATTACCGCTTATGCACCATTAGCAACGGTTGAAACAAATATTGCAGTAGGCCCTTATGCGACTAGTCGTTATAGTTTAGTTGAGATGAAGCCTGAGACCGGTCGTAAACATCAACTGCGCCGTCATATGCACCATTTAAATCATCACATGATTGGTGATGTTAATTATGGTGATGGTAAACATAATCGTATGTTCCGCGAACATCTAGACTGTCATCGATTGATGTTACATGCGTCACGATTACAGTTTACGCATCCATTAACTGGAGCGGCGGTGGATATTCGAGCTAATATTGATGAGGTCTGGCAACAGGTAATGACAACATTTGGCTGGTCACCAACATTGTTGTTAGATACTCCCGATACAATCACAGCAACAATAATGAATGCGTTGTAGTGCAAACTTCTTAGGTTAAATTTACATCAGTACTTGCTTTTCTTTGGTGTAATAGCCAGATTGGTAGGAGTCCCTTATTGAGGACGTCTTACAGCAAAGGAGAGCGAATGAATAAGTTAGGCATATTTGTAGGCTCTGTATATGGTGGAGCAGAAGAGTTAGCAGAAACATTAGCGGCTAAATTAATATCAGTACCAGTTGAGATTTTCTTTGATTCAACCTTAGATGACTTTATGGCCTATGATGCTGACACCGTGTTAGTGATAACATCGACCACAGGTCAAGGTGAGATTCCAGAAAATCTTCTGCCGCTATATGTGGCGCTAAAGGATCAATTTCCACTATTGCCTAAGCAACGTTATGGTGTGATTGCTTTAGGTGATTCTAGCTATGGTGAAGATCGTTTTTGTGGGGCTGGGCGTCAATTTGATGCGTTATTAAGTGAGCTTAATTCACAATCAGTTCAACCACGATTAGATATTGACGCAGGTGTTCATTTTGAACCGCTAGAGGTTGCTGATGCATGGTTTGCTCAATTTGTGGCAACTGCCGAGCAAGCGGCAGCATAATTAAATGGTTGAGATAACCGTCGCACAATTAAATTAATGGTTACCCTGTTGTGATTCACGGGGTAACCATTACGGAATGAAATTTATTTATTGATAAACAATTGTGTGATTAAACGACAGCTCCTAATGAGACTAATAATCCCGCAATAGTTCCGCTCATTAAATTAGCAAGGATCGCAGCAATCAGCGTTCGACCACCAATTTGTGATAACTCTTTTCCCCTCGTAGGTGCCATTGCACGTAAGCCACCAATGACCAAGGCTAACGAACCAATATTGGCAAACCCACATAATGCAAACACCACAATAGCTTGCGTTTTTTCAGATAGCTGATCGGCAACCTCAATAAAGCTTACATAAGCAATAAATTCATTAACAATAATTTTCTGCCCAATGAAAGAAGCAGCAAGCGTCGCTTCAGACCAAGGTACACCCAGTAAGAAAGCCAGTGGCGCTAATAGGTAACCAAGCAGTAATTGAATCGTCACACCATCAAAGCCTAGCATGGCTGCGATACCACCAATAATGCCATTAACCATCGCCATTAAAGCCACGATTGCAATTAATAGTGCGGTTACACAACCGACTTGATGTAAGCCAACCATCGCGCCCTGCGTGATGGCGTCTAATAGTGTTTCTGGTTTGTCTTCAGTTTGTTCAATAATTTGATCAAGATCTTGACGCGGGGTTTCTGTTTCCGGACACATAAGTTTGGCAAACAATAGTCCAGCAGGTGCGGTCATGAAACAAGCAGTTAGAATGTACTTTACGTCGATGCCAAGATTGATGTAACCAATCATAGTACCGCCCGCCACAGAGGCTAAACCGCCGGTCATAATGGCAAACAATTCAGAGCGAGTCATAGTGGCAATAAAAGGGCGTAAGGTTGTTGGTGCTTCGATTGGACCGACAAAAATATTCGCCGTCGCTGACATCGATTCAGAATAACTGATCCCTAAAGGACGTTTAAGTCCCTTACCTAATAAGCCTACAATTTTTTGCATGATTTTAAGGTAATACAGCACTGAAATAAGGGCTGAAATAAAGATCACGACACACAGCACATTAATTAAAAAGATAAACCCGAGTTTATATTGAGCTAAATCACCAAAAGCAAAGCTTAAGCCATCATTGGCATAGCTGATGACATTATTAACACCTGTCGCAATTCCTTGCAGTAACATTTGTCCAGCGGGGACATACATTACAAATGCACCAAAACCGATTTGAATCATAAGCGCCCCAAACACGGTTCTAAAACGAATTTTTTTACGGTTTTCTGATAATAATACTGCAATAGCGATCAAAACAATCATGCCAATAATACTGGTGATAATGCTCATAACGGTAATGTCTCAATAGATTCAAAGGGGCTGTTTAGCGTCAGTGTTAACAGCGACCGATGCGTTTTATCTATTGTGGAATCAAAAAAAAAGGACATAAGTCCCTTTTAACGAAAACGTTTGCGCGATGAGTCAATAAAGCAGCATTTTGCTACTTCTGAATAAGATTTAGTTCTTGTACTAAGCTGTCAGCGGCTAATAGACGATAATGTTTATGTTGTTTTTCTAATGTAGCAGCTGTTAATAAATCTTTAATTACTCGTCGTAAAGCTCGCGGGGTTGCGCCAAGCTCACCAGCATGTTGTTCAATATTAAATTCAAACCAACCTTGAGCGCTTAAGTGCGATTTTTTAATTAATAATCGAATGGTATTAAAGCGCAAACTATGCAGAATATTATCTAAAGTGTGACCAATTGATTCTTCATAGCGATGAGAAATTAATTGCAAAAAAGCTAACCCTAACTCGGCATTATTAAGCACAGCTTCTAGGAGTTTATGACGTGGAATTTGATAACCAATACCATCGCTTAATGCCGCCACACTGAACACACTTGTGCCTTGTTCTCGAAATATTTCCATTTCGCCTAAAATGCCTGAAAACCCTTGTTGAGCGTTAACAATATAACGTTTACCGACAGGGCTAAGGTAGGACACTAAAAAAGCACAATCTTGTACTAGATAGAGGCTATCACTCGGTTCACCCTGAGCAATAAACATTTGGTTGGCTGTTAATTTAACTGGACGGCAGCAGGGTAATTGTAATAAACGTTGATACAGCGATAAGTGCAGTTGCTGAGGCATAAGTTAATTTCATTATAATCGAGTAAGTGACTAAGATTGATACTGAAGATGGACAAGTGTCCTTTTCAAGCGCGGAGCTTATCTTTACAGTGCGGGTATCTCAACCTCTTTTTTATTTGGAATTGATACTTCGATGGCGACTCCACACATTAATGCTCAAGCACATGACTTTGCTGATACTATTTTAATGCCAGGCGATCCGCTACGGGCTAAATATATTGCAGAGAATTTCTTAGAAAACGCACAAGAAGTAACCAATGTTCGCGGTATGCTTGGCTTTACTGGATTCTATA
Source organism: Photobacterium andalusiense (assembly GCF_900185625.1). Taxonomy (GTDB): domain Bacteria; phylum Pseudomonadota; class Gammaproteobacteria; order Enterobacterales; family Vibrionaceae; genus Photobacterium; species Photobacterium aquimaris. The sequence goes on along the minus strand of NZ_FYAJ01000012.1, from coordinate 34,371 downwards.
AAGGTCAGCGATTATCTGTAATGGGGCATGGTATGGGCGCGCCTTCTGCGTCTATTTATGTTCAAGAGTTAATTACTCACTATAACGTCAAAAATTTTATTCGCATTGGTAGCTGTGGTGCTATCCATGATGATGTACAACTGATGGATTTGATCGTCGCGATGGGAGCAAGTACGGATTCTAAAATGAACCGTACTCGACTGCGTGATCATGATTTTTCAGCGTTAGCTAACTACGACATGCTACGTACTGCGGTTGATCTTGCAAAAGAAAAACAGTTATCAGTAAAAGTCGGTAATGTATTCTCATCTGATTTATTTTACCGTCCAGACGAAGATTTTTATCAACAACTGGCACAGTACGGTATTTATGGTGTTGAAATGGAAGTGTCAGCATTTTATACCCTTGCTGCTCAGTTTGGCGTCAAAGCATTAGCTATTTGTACTGTAACTGATCACATTTTGCGTCATGAAGGCTTAAATGCAGAAGATCGTGTAACGACGTTGAACGACATGATTAATTTAGCACTAGAGACAGCAATTACATTGTAATTTCAGTAGTACATAACAACACCGTCGTTAAATACGGTGTTGTTATGGTTGTTATTTAAGCATGTTTGTTAATCGTTAAGATCAGCGTTTGGCGTAATAATTGTTGCTGCTCGGTGGTTAAACGGCCGCCAGATTCATTAACAATAATAAAAAAGTCTTCTGCACGCTCACCAATAGTGGTGATCTTTGCTGCTTGTAAACTAATATTCAGTTCTGCAAATACCGCACCTATTTTTGCCAATAAACCTGGCATATCCAGCGCAACTAATTCCATCATCGTTTTACGGCCAGTTTTGGTCGCTAAAAACTCCACTTTTGTCGGTACATTAAAATGAAGTAGCTTGCGCGGTGCACGGCGAATCTTACGTTCAGATTTCATTACCGTTAGCGCTTTAGTGAGATTTCGTATAATACCGACATGGCGATTTTCATTGATCGCTTTACCATTGGGATCCAGTACCATAAACGTATCAAGAGTGTAGCCATCTTTACTGTTCATGATCTGCGCATCATGAATACTGAGGTTTTTCTTATCTAGCTCTGAGACCACAATCGCAAACAGTTTGGCTTTATCTTTACTGTAAATAAATACTTCTGTGCCGCCACGGGTCGCTTTCTTACTCATCAAGATAATCGGTTTATCACCACTGTGTTTTAATAGTGCCTGTGCATGCCATGCCAATTGTTTATGGGTGTGACGCAGGAAATAATCGGCTTTAAAACGACGCCACAGGACTTCAATATCACGGGGTATAAAGCCTTTACTGCGCAAGATTGCTGATGCTAGCTGTTGGTTATGACGAATACGACCACGCATATCTGGCGTTTTTTCCAGTCCGCGGCGTAAAGTCTTTTGGGTTGAGTAGTAAAGCTCAGCCAGTAATGTACGCTTCCAGCTATTCCATAAGTCTTGGTTAGTAGCACAAATATCGGCAACGGTTAAACAGACTAAATAATCTAAATGTTCTTCATCACCCACTTGTTTGGCAAATTCAGCCACCACTTCAGGATCGTAAATATCACGTCGCTGTGCTGTAACCGACATTAATAAATGTTTTTGCACTAACCATGCGACTGTTTCTGCATCAGGGTGGGATAGTCCGTGTTCGATACAAAAATCATAAGCATCTACCGCACCTAACTCGGAGTGATCACCACCGCGCCCTTTAGCGATATCATGAAATATCGCCGCTAAAATCAAGATCTCTTTTTTGATTAAACGTGGGTAAACCTCACAACAAATAGGGTGCTGCGAGTGATGATTAGGATCGTTGAATTTATGGAGATTTTTAATCACACGAATACTATGTTCATCGACGGTATAAACATGAAATAAATCAAATTGCATTTGACCAACAATATGACTCCACTGTGGCAGGTACGCTGCAATAACGCCATGACGATGCATTAACCGAAATGCTTTTTGAAGTGCATTGGGTTGGCGAACCAATTCCATGAATTTTTCACGAGCGGCTGGAATTTCAATCAAAAAACGATTTAAACGTCGACGAGCGGTGCGTAATTGGCGCAGAGTGGGCGCTGCAATGCCTTCGATATCAGAGTTTTGAGCAATATGAAGAAACATATCGAGGATGGTTTCTGGTCGTGCTTGAAATAACGCAGGTTTAGTTGCTTCAATCAAATTGCCACGTAATTGAAAATCATCATTTAATACAATGGGAGCTAAACGTGCATCAGGTTTAATGATGGCTTCATCAAACAGTTGTAGTAGCATCTTATTGAGCTCAGCAACACGGCGCAGAATTCGATAAAAAGCCTTCATCATCATTTCAACAGCTTGGTTTCCTTCACCATGGTAATCGAGGTGTGCTGCGACTGAGGGTTGATGATCAAAAGTGAGGCGATTGTCATAACGACGTAGCTCAATGTGGAGCGCAAATCGAATTCGCCACAAGGCATTTTGGCATTCAACCAATTCACGGTATTCAGCATCAGTTAAAAAGCCATGATGACTCATTTCTAATAAGCTGGTGGCACCAAAATGACGCCGTGCAACCCAGCTAAGAGTGTGAATATCACGTAAACCACCAGGACTAGATTTAATATCTGGCTCAAGATTATAGGTGGTATCGTGGTAGCGAGCATGACGCACTCGTTGTTCTTCAAGTTTAGCTTGAAAGAATGTTTCACTTGGCCAAAATTGTGGCGAATTAATAGCGACAGTTAATTGATGAAAAGTTTGCTGATTACCGCATAAGAAGCGTGACTCAGTTAAATTGGTCGCAACAGTTAGATCATCTTTGCCAACCGCAATACATTCATCGACAGTACGTACACTTTGGCCGACCTCTAACCGTAAATCCCATAATAGCGTGATAAGCGCGCTAACATTATTAGCGACGTCTTCTTCTAATGGATGCTGGCTTAATATTAATAAATCGACATCTGATAATGGGTGTAATTCTCCACGGCCATAGCCCCCAACGGCAATTAATGCCAGATCTGGTTGTTGTTCAAAGCCATAAAAACGCCATAGTCGAATCAAAAGCTGATCGATAAATTGGCTGCGCTCTGTGACCAAATCAATAATCGATTTTTGTTGTTTAAATTGATGCTTTTGCTCTTCAGAAAAATGATTAAGGGCACTGCGTAGGCTGTCGAGCGTAATGGCATCATCGAGGTAATCAGAAAGTTGCGTCGCTGAAATGTCAGTCATTGCTATCCGTGCGGTAAAGGTATCTTAAGATCACTATAACCATTTCGAGCGCTGAACTGTATCGCTAGATATAAAAAAACCGACACAGGAGGTCGGTTTTTTGGATTTCAGGATGTACTGTAATTGCAGATGCCGAATTATGCGTTATGCATTAGGCGTGGCAATGTTTCTTCTTTACGTAAGGTTAAGATTTCACAGCCATCTTTGGTTACTAGTAAGGTGTGTTCCCACTGTGCTGATTTTTTACCATCAACAGTGTATACCGTCCAGCCATCTTGCTCATCTGATTCACAGCTGAATTTACCAGCATTAATCATTGGCTCAATAGTAAAGCACATGCCTTCTTTCATGACAGTGCGATCGCTATTTTTATAGTGAACAACTTGTGGTTCTTCATGGAATTCATTACCAATACCATGACCACAGTAATCTTTCACGATAGAAAAACGGCTGCTGCCTGCTTTGATGAACTTCTGAATAGCGGTACCCAGATCACCAATTTTAGCGCCCGGTTTTACTTTTTTGATTGCCAGATAAAGGCTTTCTTGAGCAACGCGGCAAAGGCGTTTGTCTTCAAGAGATACTTCACCTACTTCAAACATCTTTGAAGTATCACCATGGTAACCGTCTTTAATCACTGTCACGTCAATATTAATGATGTCGCCATCTTTTAATACTGCTGGCTTGTTATATTTACCACCTGCTTCTACAACAATTTCATCTTTAGATGCAGGAATGCCGTGGCAAACAACGTGGTTAATTGAGGTACACACAGATTTAGGAAAGCCGTGGTAGTTCAACGGTGCTGGAATTGCTTGTTGAACTTGTGTGATGTAGTCATGACAAATTTTGTCTAACTCTTCTGTGGTCACACCTGCCTTTACATGCGGTTCGATCATTTCTAATACGTCTGCTGCCAAACGGCCAGCAACACGCATTTTTTCAATTTCTTCAGCCGTTTTGATCTTAATGCTCATAAAATCGTCTCAATCTGTATGTTTCTGTGTGGTTGTTATATTACCAGCCGCAAGGGGTTAAAGGGAAGATAAGATTAGTTCTCATATCCAATTTTGACTGGATTTTATTGGCCGTTCTATGGTATAAAGCGCGCCGTAAACAGTGATTTTGTTTCTGTTATAAGTGAAAATTTGACCCTTAGCTGGTTAAGTTGACGTGTATTAATGGTACAACTTGATTGGATTACACATACTTTTATTATTATTCACACATATCGACACATCTGCCGGGGTGCTCAGTTACTTATTGTAAGTAACAATGGCGATTACGCTGTTATCGGGTCGGTTTTAAGATGGGATATGTGGACGCCTAACCCCATAGAGGATTATTCAATGGCAACTGTATCAATGCGCGACATGCTTCAGGCTGGTGTACACTTTGGTCACCAAACTCGTTACTGGAACCCAAAAATGAAGCCATTCATTTTCGGCGCTCGTAACCGTGTACATATCATCAACCTAGAAAAAACTGTACCAATGTTCAATGCAGCACTAGCTGAAATTGAAAAAATTGCTGCTCGTAAGGGTAAAGTTCTTTTTGTTGGTACTAAGCGCGCAGCTAGCGAATCAATCAAAGAAGCAGCAATCAGCTGTGACCAGTACTACGTAAACAACCGTTGGTTGGGTGGTATGTTGACTAACTGGAAAACTGTTCGTCAATCAATCAAGCGTCTTAAAGAACTTGAAGCTCAATCTATTGATGGTACTTTCGAAAAGCTAACCAAGAAAGAAGCGCTTATGCGTACTCGTGAAATGGAAAAGCTTGAGAAATCACTAGGTGGTATTAAGAACATGGGCGGCCTACCAGACGCAATGTTCGTAATCGGCGCTGACTGTGAGCACATCGCAATCAAAGAAGCTAACAACCTAGGTATCCCAGTATTTGCTGTTGTTGATACTAACTCTGATCCAGACGGCGTTGATTTCGTTATCCCAGGTAACGATGACGCAATCCGCGCGATTCAGCTTTACACTGGTTCTGTAGCTCAAACTGTTAAAGAAGCTCGTAACCAAGATATCGCTGTTCAAGCAGAAGAAGACGGTTTCGTAGCTGAAGCTTAATAGCCTGCTGCTTTACATAAGCATCTTAAGTTACCTTGCGTAAACTAAGAATGGTTACCAGGGGCCGATAATGGCCCCTGATTTTTACTCAACGAATTCAAATCTGAGGATTATCACATGGCAACAGTTACAGCTGCCCTAGTTAAAGAACTGCGTGAACGTACTGGCGCAGGTATGATGGATTGTAAGAAAGCACTAGTAGAAGCTAACGCTGATATCGAGCTAGCAATCGAAAACATGCGTAAGAGCGGTGCTGCTAAGGCTGCTAAAAAAGCAGGTAACGTAGCAGCTGAAGGTACTATCATCATCAAAGATGCTGACGGTAAAGCAGCACTTGTTGAAGTAAACTGCCAGACTGACTTCGTTGCTAAAGACGGTAGCTTCCTAGCATTCGCTAACGCTGTAGCTGATGCTGCACTTGCTAGCCATGCTACAGTTGAAGAGCTTCAAGCACAATTTGAAGAAGCACGTATCGAGCTAGTAGCTAAGATCGGTGAGAACATCTCTATCCGTCGCGTAGCTTACATTGCTGGTGACAAAGTTTCTGCTTACACTCACGGTGCTCGCATCGCAGTAGTTGTTGCTGGTAACGGCGACGAAGAAACACTTAAGCACATCGCAATGCACGTTGCTGCATCTAAGCCTGAGTACGTTAACCCATCTGACGTACCTGCTGACGTTGTTGCTAAAGAGCGTGAAGTTCAAGTTGAAATCGCTATGAACGAAGGCAAGCCACAAGCTATCGCTGAGAAGATGGTTGAAGGTCGCATGAAGAAGTTCACTGGCGAAGTTTCTCTAACTGGTCAAGCTTTCATCATGGAACCAAAGAAAACTGTTGGCGATATCTTGAAAGAAACAGGCGCTACAGTAACTAACTTCGTACGTCTAGAAGTTGGCGAAGGTATCGAGAAAGCTCAAGAAATGAGCTTTGCTGAAGAAGTAGCAGCTGTTCAAAAAGGTTAATCCTTTTTAATCAGAATACCAAAGACCGCAACCGACGTTGCGGTCTTTTTACAACTCCATATCTCAAAATCAGCTTGGAAGGTAAAAAAACATGACCACAAACCCTAAACCAACTTATCAACGCATTCTTTTAAAACTAAGTGGTGAAGCACTACAAGGTAAAGAAGGATTTGGTATTGACGCTCAAGTTCTTGACCGTATGGCACAAGAAGTAAAAGAACTTGTTGAATTAGGTGTTCAAGTCGGCCTTGTTATCGGTGGTGGTAACCTATTCCGTGGTGCTGGTCTGGCTGAAGCGGGTATGAACCGAGTTGTGGGCGACCACATGGGTATGCTAGCAACGGTAATGAACGGCTTAGCAATGCGTGATGCGCTGCACCGTGCCTATGTGAACGCGCGCGTAATGTCTGCTATTCCTTTAAATGGCGTATGTGATAACTATAACTGGGCTGACGCGATCAGTCAGTTACGCCAAGGCCGTGTTGTTATTTTCTCTGCCGGTACAGGCAATCCGTTCTTCACAACAGATTCTGCTGCATGTCTTCGTGGTATCGAAATCGAAGCTGATGTAGTATTAAAAGCAACAAAAGTTGAAGGCGTGTTCACGGATGATCCAGTTAAAAATCCAGATGCTACGCTTTGTGAAAAGCTAAGCTACCAAGATGTACTTGAAAAAGAACTTAAGGTAATGGATTTGGCTGCATTTACTCTTGCTCGTGACCACAACATGCCAATTCGTGTATTTAACATGAATAAGCCAGGTGCATTGCGCCGTGTTGTGATGGGTGAGCAAGAAGGTACGCTGATCACTAACGCTTAAGCCTTGTGAATTTAATGTAGTGCTGAAAATCAGCACTATGATGACAGCATAATTTAAGGTATTTATCGTGATTAACGAAATTAAACAAGATGCGCAAACGCGCATGGAAAAAAGCGTAGAAGCGCTTCGTAACCAACTAGTAAAGATCCGTACAGGTCGTGCACATCCAAGCCTACTTGATACGATTCATGTTGAGTACTACGGTGCAAATACCCCGCTAAACCAAGTTGCTAACGTAGTTGCAGAAGATTCTCGTACATTAGCGATTACTGTTTTTGACCGTGAGCTTGCGCCTAAAGTTGAAAAAGCGATTATGATGTCTGATTTGGGTCTGAACCCAATGTCAGCGGGTACGGTAATTCGTGTACCATTGCCACCGCTAACAGAAGAGCGTCGTCGTGATCTAGTTAAGATTGTACGTGCTGAAGCAGAGCAAAGCCGTGTAGCGGTACGTAATATTCGTCGTGATGCTAACGCAACAGTTAAATCTTTACTAAAAGATAAAGATATTTCTGAAGATGATGATCGTCGTGCACAAGATGAAGTTCAGAAACTAACAGATGAAGCTATCAAGAATATTGAAGCTGTTCTTGAAGTAAAAGAAAAAGAGCTAATGGAAGTTTAAGACATTCTTGTCTTAATTTAGCTGACAAAGTTAAGGCGCTGTGCGGCAGCACGGCGCTTTTTTTTTGAGGGATAAATATGGCACAACCTTCAATAGACGCTGTTCCTTCAGCCGACTATCTTCCACAACACATCGCAGTGATTATGGATGGTAATGGCCGTTGGGCTAAAGCCAAAGGTAAAGCGCGAGTATTTGGCCATAAAGCAGGCGTAGAAGCAGTACGTAAGACCGTTTCTACTGCAAATCGACTTGGTATTAAAGTTGTTACACTGTTTGCTTTTAGTAGTGAAAATTGGCGTCGTCCAGAGGATGAGGTCTCATTACTAATGGAATTATTCATGACCGTTTTAGGTCGTGAAGTTAAAAGACTACATAAAAATAATATTCGATTATGTATTATCGGAGACAAAAGTCGCTTCAGTGCTCGGTTGCAGAAAAAAATCGCTGCCGCAGAGTTATTAACTGAAGGTAACACTGGGCTAGTGTTAAATGTGGCTGCTAATTACGGCGGTCAATGGGATATTCTTCAAGCCACAAAGCAAATGATGCAGCGTGTTATTGATCAACAACTTGATATTGAATCTCTGACTGAACAAGATTTAGCGCAGGGGTTAGTGACTCAAGGCTTGCCTGATGTTGATCTGTTAATTCGTACTAGTGGTGAATGTCGCATTAGTAATTTTATGCTGTGGCAAACCGCCTACGCTGAATTATATTTTACTGAACAACATTGGCCTGACTTTGATGAACAAAGTTTAGTTAATGCTGTGGCATGGTTTGTTAATCGTGAACGTCGTTTTGGTTGTACTGGCGAGCAGATACAAGCTTTGTTAAAATAAAAGATATTATTTTCGCCAATGCGCAGGGTTGTGTGTTGGCGTTATTGTTTAGGTAACGGTTTTTTCCGCTACTAAATATTATATTTCCTATATAAAAGAGGACGCAGTTTGCTCAAGCAACGAATTATTACCGCGCTAATCCTCGCGCCACTCGTCATTGCAGGAATATTTTTCCTGCCGTTGCCTGCTTTTATTATTGCGATGGCTGCAATAACCTTAGTTGGTTTCTGGGAGTGGACGCAGTTTGTTAACGCATCATCACGTATTAATGCGATGATTTTACCGACGATCATGCTAGGAGCAAGCATCGCGCTGTTACCTACCGATCCTGCTTCTCTTTCTCATCCCGATGGCATCTATCGCGCGATATTACTAATTGGTGGTTTATGGTGGTTAGTCGCTTCTGCATTAGCGATTAGTTATCCTAAAAGTGCTGATTTTTGGTCAAAGAAACCGTTTTTAAAACAAATTTTTGGCTTGCTCACATTATTGCCTTTTTTTTGGAGTATTTTAATGCTCCGCGCCGTGAATTATGACAATAATCCGTATCATGGTGCTTGCTTAGTTTTACTAGTGTGCTTATTAGTGTGGGCTGCCGATACTGGCGCTTATTTCTCTGGCAAGCGTTTTGGTAAGCATAAGATGGCGCCAGCGGTGAGCCCAAATAAAACTATTGAAGGACTCATTGGTGGAGCCTGTCTTGCTATTTTTATAACTTGGTTAGGTTCACACTTATTATCGATTGAGTTTTCATCATTAGGTCAATTATTCTTTATTGCTATTGTCACCGTGATTATTTCCGTTTTAGGCGACTTAGTTGAAAGTATGTTTAAACGTGTTTCTGGCATTAAAGATAGCGGTAATATATTACCTGGACATGGTGGTATTCTAGACCGAATTGATAGTTTAACTGCAGCGATCCCTGTATTTGCGTTGCTCTATCTGTGGCTAATATAATTAATAATAGCCATCTCTTCTAAAGGCAGCTATTTCGCTGCCTTTTTTGTAACTGTAAGTGATTTTATGCGTAAGTTAACGATTCTTGGTGCGACGGGCTCAATTGGTAGTAGTACGTTAGCGGTAATTGCTCAAAACCCTAATTCATTTGAAGTCACCGCTTTAGCTGCGGGTTCTAATGTTGAGAAGATGTTTGCACTATGTCAGCAATGGCAACCAAAATATGCTGCAATGGCATCTGCAACTGCTGCTATTCAACTTAAGGCATTGATTGAGCAAGCAAGTTTAAATATCACAGTATTAAGTGGTGACGAAGGTATTTGTCAGGTTGCCGCATTAGATGATGTTGATACCGTGATGGCGGCAATTGTTGGTGCGGCGGGTTTATTACCCACCATGGCAGCGGTTAAAAAAGGTAAGCGAATCTTATTAGCTAATAAGGAAGCGCTGGTAATGACCGGTCAAATGTTCATTGATGCATGTGAGCAATATGGTGCGGAATTATTACCTGTTGATAGTGAACATAATGCGATTTTTCAAGCATTACCGGCTGAAATTCAACGTCGTATGGGGCGTTGTGATTTAGCCGCTTCTGGTGTGAGTAAAGTATTATTAACCGGCTCTGGTGGTCCATTCCGCTATACTGATATCAGTGCCTTAGATGCAGTGACTCCAGCAATGGCGATTGCACATCCTAATTGGTCGATGGGGCCTAAAATCTCGGTTGACTCTGCAACCATGATGAATAAAGGTTTGGAATACATTGAAGCACGCTGGCTATTTAATGCTAGCCGTGAGCAGATGCAAGTGATTATTCATCCACAGTCAGTGATTCATTCAATGGTGCAATACAAAGATGGCTCGGTCATCGCACAAATGGGATTGCCTGATATGTGTACCCCGATTGCGTGTGCTATGGCTTATCCTGAACGTGTTGATGCAGGCGTGGCGCCACTTGATTTTAGCAAGATCGGTGAGTTTACCTTTATGGAGCCTGATTTTGAGCGTTACCCATGCTTAAAGTTAGCTATTGACGCTTGTTATCAAGGACAAGCAGCGACAACAACTCTAAACGCTGCTAATGAAATAGCTGTGGCTGCATTTTTAACTAACGAGATCCGCTTTACTGATATTGCTAAAGTGAATCAGTTGGTGTTAGAAAGAGCAGTATTAACTGAACCTAATGATATTGATGCCGTAATGATGCTAGATAAACAAGCACGTGAGCTTGCGTTAGACATTATTGCGAAGGAATTTGCATGATTGAATTTATCCGTAATTTAAGCGCTTTTTTAGTTGCTCTTGGTATTCTTATCGCAGTGCATGAGTTTGGCCATTTTTGGGTTGCTCGTCGCTGTGGCGTCTATGTTGAACGTTTTTCTATTGGTTTTGGTAAAGCCTTGTTTAAGCGTACAGGCAAAGATGGTACTGAATACACATTAGCCATGATACCACTTGGTGGTTATGTCAAAATGCTTGATGAGCGGGTAGCTGAAGTACCGCCTGAGAAGCGTCATATGGCGTTTAATAATAAGAAAATTTGGCAACGAAGTGCTATTGTTGCAGCAGGGCCAATGGCAAACTTTGTGTTTGCTATTTTTGCTTATTGGGTGGTTTATCTTATTGGGGTGCCAGCATTAAAGCCTGTAATTGGCGAAGTTGCACCCCAATCAATCGCGGCAAAAGCGGGAATTATTCCCGGAATGGAACTAAAATCAGTTTCTGGACTCGAAACATCTGATTGGGAATCAGCCAATATGGCATTAATTTCCCAAATCGGAGATAAACAAGTGGTTATAACAGCACAAGAGCCTGACAGTTCGATTGTTGTTTCACGTACACTTGATTTAACTCATTGGTCATTTGATCCTGAATCACAGCGAGTATTGACGACATTGGGGATCACCCCATTTACACCGCCAATTACGCTAACTGTTTCACAACTTGTTGATAATAGTGCAGCAATTGATGCAGGATTTAAATTAAATGATAAGATTGTCGCAGTAGATAATAAATCAGTAACGCAGTGGCAGCAATTTGTTGATGCTGTTCGTACACATCCAGGAACAACGCTACAAGTTGAAGTTTTACGTGATGAAGAACCGATGATGCTATCATTGACTCCGCGTGTAAAAGTAGAAGCTGATGGCAAAGAAGTTGGCTATGTAGGATTGGCACCAAGTATTGAACCTTGGCCAGCATCGTACAAAGTTAATTTGCAGTTTGGTCCAATTGATGCGGCGATAAAAGCGACCGAGAAAACCGGTCAATTAGTGTCATTAACGTTTGATATGGTCACTAAGCTTGTTACTGGTGATGTTGCAATGAAAAACCTCAGTGGGCCGATTTCTATCGCCAAAGGGGCTGGAATGACTGCCGAGTTTGGCTTAGTCTATTTCCTTGGTTTCTTAGCGTTGATCAGTGTTAACTTAGGTATTGTAAACTTATTACCTTTACCTGTACTTGATGGCGGACATTTAATGTTTTTTGCTGTTGAGGCGGTAACTCGTCGTCCTGTATCTGAACGAATTCAGGATATTGGCTATAGAGTGGGATCAGCCATCTTGGTTGCGTTAATGGCGGTTGCGCTATTCAATGATTTTACCCGACTTTAATAAATGCGTATTTAGCAAGGAATAATCAGTACAGTAATGGCGATTAAAAAACTGTTAGTCGCATCGCTGCTTTTGACAAGTAGCGTTGCGCATAGCGCGGAAAATAAATTTGTAGTTGATAACATTCGTTTTGAAGGTCTTCAGCGAGTCACTATGGGAGCTGCATTGTTAAAAATGCCAGTTCGCGTTGGTGATACTGTTGATCCACAGGATATTTCAGCTCTGATCAAATCTCTTTATTCTTCCGGCAATTTTGAAGATATTAAGGTATATCGAGACGGTAATACGTTACTGGTCGATGTAAAAGAGCGTCCAACTATTGCAGATATTACCTTTGCAGGTAATAAAGCCATCAAAGATGAGCAGCTAAAAGAAAACCTTGAAGCATCAGGTCTGCGTGTTGGTGAAGCGTTAGATAGAACAACCTTATCTAAGATCGATAAAGGTCTAGAAGATTTCTACTACAGTGTCGGTAAGTATAATGCCACTGTGGAAGCGGTTGTAACGCCTTTACCTCGTAACCGTGTTGATGTGAAATTTGTCTTTACTGAAGGTGTATCAGCTAAAATTAAGCAGATCAACATCCTTGGTAATCATGTTTTCAGTGATGCTGATTTGATCAGTAAGTTCAAACTTAAGGACAGCGTGCCTTGGTGGGACTTTATGGCCAATGAAAAGTATCAAAAACAAGTATTGCAAGGCGATTTAGAAACATTACGCTCGCAATATTTAAATAATGGTTATTTAAAGTACCGTCTAGAATCAACGCATGTTGCTATTTCTCCTGATAAAAAAGGCGTGTACATTACCCTAAAAATTCATGAAGGTGAGCAATATAAGGTTAAAAACGTTAAGTTCCAAGGTGACGTTGCTGGCCGTGTTGCTGCATTTGATAAACTGGTAACCTTTAAACCTGACACTGTTTACAACGGCGCAGAAGTTACTGCGTTAGAAGAAGCAATTAAACGTGAATTGGGTAAAGCAGGTTATGCTTATCCAAAAGTTACTATCATGCCTGAATTTGACGATGCAGCACATCAAGTGACGTTGATCGTTAATGTTGAACAAGGTAAGCGTGTATATGTACGCAATATTGAATTTAGTGGTAATAACACTACTAAAGATGAAGTATTACGTCGTGAAATGCGTCAAATGGAAGGCTCTTGGTTAAACGGCAAAGCGATCGAAACGGGTAAACAACGTTTAAATCGTACCGGTTTCTTTGAAAATGTTGATGTACAAACTGTACGTGTACCTGGTTCTGACGATCAAGTAGATGTGAAGTACAAGGTTAAAGAAGCTAACTCAGGTAGTGTTAACTTTGGTGTCGGTTACGGTACTGAATCTGGTATTAGTTTTCAGGCGGGTTTAACCCAACAAAACTTCTTGGGTACCGGTAATTTGTTTGGCATTAATGCCATGACCAATGATTACTCTAAAAACATTAGCCTTGAATACAAAGATCCGTACTTTACGATCAATAATGTTAGCTTGGGTGGTAAAATTTACTACAACGAGTTTGAAGCATCTGATGCTAACATCTCGGATTATACCAACCAAAGTTACGGCGCAAGTTTAACCTGGGGCTTCCCATATAATGAATTGAACTACTTCGATTTTAGTCTTGGTTATGATCACAATAAGATCTCTAACATTCAAGATTACTATCAGATCCAGCAGTTCAAAAAGATTCATGGTTTTGATCAAGATAGTGATAACGCGATTTCACTTGATGACTACAGCTGGACTGTGGCATGGACGCGTAACCACTTAAACCGCGGTTATTTCCCAACCTCGGGTAATTACCAGAGTGCGTCATTTAAGATGACGATTCCAGGTTCTGATTCTCAGTACTTCAAGACCCAGTATGATATTCGTCAATATATTCCATTGACAGAAAAACAAGACTACACCTTATTGCTACGTGGTAAGTTAGGTTACGGTAACGGTTACGGTAAAACTGATAATGGCAGCGATCAATTGATGCCATTTTATGAGAACTACTATGCCGGTGGTTTTACCACTATTCGTGGTTTCCGCTCTAACACTGTTGGTCCAAAAGCTGTTTATGGTCAAGGCCAAGGCAATAACCAAAAAGGTGTGGTGAGTGACGAATCTACCGGTGGTAATGCGATTGCACTCGCAAGTATGGAATTAATTGTTCCAACCCCGTTTGCTTCACAAGAAATTAAAAATCAAGTACGTACTAGTTTCTTTGTTGATGCGGGTTCAGTATGGGATACTGAATTCCACCCGAATTATACTAACGCAAGTTCATTACCTGATTACTCAGATCCAGGTATGATTCGAGCGTCTTACGGTGCTGCATTACAGTGGATGTCTCCAATGGGTCCACTTGTATTCTCGGTTGCTAAACCAATCAAGAAATATGAAGGGGATGATGAAGAGTTCTTCACATTCACCATTGGCCAGTCATTCTAATTTTTAAGGAGAGTCTTTTGAAACAGTGGATTAAAGCAGCAAGTTTAGGTTTAGTAATTTTATCTTCATCTATGTATGCAAATGCAGCTGAAGCTGCACAAAAAATCGGTTATGTGTCGACAGGTCAGGCAATGTCTGAGTTAGCGGCGCGTTATAACGTGCAGGAAAAATTGCAAAAAGAATTCAGTGGCCGCGTAGCAGCATTACGTGCGATTGAAGGTAAAATGAAAACCAAAATCGATAAGATGAAACGTGACGGTGAATTAATGACACCTAAGCAGCGTACTGATATTCAACGTGAACTTGCAGCACTTGATTCTGATTACAAGCTAAAAGCAAAAGCATTAGCTGAAGATCAACGTCGTCGTGGTATGGAAGAAGAGCAAAAGTTAGTTAAGAAGATCCGTACAGCTATCGACACTGTAGCGAAGAAAAATGGCTACAATGTTGTACTAGACGCACAAGCGGTATTGTTTGCAAGCAAGAGCGATGACTTATCATCTAAAGTTATTGCAGCTGTAAAATAAAACAGTCGCCCTGTGGTAAACGTTGTAGCTGGCAGAGTCAGCTACAACTTTTGATCTAACAGCCACCTTATGTGGCTGTTGTTACAAGAGAGATAAAATAATATGGCTGTAATAACGCTTGCTGAATTAGCAAATAAATTAGGTGCCGAGCTACGTGGTGATGGTAATGTTGAAATTCACTCGATTGCATCGATGGGCAAAGCTGCTAGCGGGCAAATAACGTTCCTTTCTGATAGCAAGTACCGTCAACAGCTTATTGAGTGTCAAGCGGATGCAGTAATGCTACGAGAAGCGGATGTCGAGTTTTTCAACGGCAACATGTTAGTCGTAAAAGATCCTTACCTTAGTTATGCATTAGTGGCTCAACTACTTGATACAACTCCGGTTGCTGCAACGGATATTGCACCATCTGCGTATGTTGATGCAACTGCGAGCTTAGGTAGTAATGTCGCTATTGGTCACAATGCAGTGATTGAAGCTGGCGTACAATTAGGCGATAACGTTCAGATTGGTGCTGGCTGTTTTATTGGTAAGAATGCCATTATTGGTGACAACACCAAGCTATGGGCAAATGTCACTATTTACCATGATGTAGTATTGGGCTCACAGTGTTTAGTACAATCAAGTACTGTTATTGGTGCTGATGGTTTTGGCTATGCCAATGATAAAGGCGAGTGGGTTAAGATCCCGCAACTTGGTTCAGTACGCATTGGTGATCGGGTAGAAATTGGTGCGTGTACAACCATTGACCGTGGTGCGCTAGAAGATACCATTATTGCTGATAACGTCATTATTGATAATCAGATGCAAATCGCGCATAACGTGCAGATCGGATATGGTACCGCCATGGCTGGTGGTACTATTGTTGCTGGTAGTACTACAATTGGTAAATATTGTATTATTGGTGGCGCTTCTGTGCTTAATGGTCACATTAAGATTGCTGATGGCGTAACAATTACCGGTATGGGAATGGTGATGCGTAGTATTGAAGATAAAGGTATGTATTCTTCAGGTATTCCACTACAACCCAATAAAGAATGGCGTCGAACAGCGACTCGGGTTCATCGAATTGATGAAATGAATAAACGCCTAAAAGCAGTTGAAAAACAATTAGCAGCAAAAGGCGAATAATTTTCATCAACATTGATTGGCCTACCTTTGTGTAGGCCATTTTGCATTTTCATAGCATTTTTTACATGTTTTTAGAACAGGAATTTAGTTTTGACGACCGAAAATAAGACGTTAAACATTACCGAAATTCAGGAACTTCTTCCTCATCGTTACCCATTTCTTATGATTGATCGTGTTACCAATTATGATGAAGGTAAAACCTTAACTGCGATTAAAAATGTTTCAGTTAACGAACCACAGTTTACGGGTCACTTCCCTAAAATGCCGGTATTTCCTGGTGTGTTAATTTTAGAAGCAATGGCACAAGCAACGGGTTTATTAGCCTTTAAAACCTTTGGTGCTCCTGCTGAAAATGAACTGTACTACTTTGCAAGTATTGATAAAGCAAAGTTTCGTAAGCCAGTAGTACCTGGTGACCAAATGATTCTAGAAGTTGAATTTATTAAAGAGCGTCGTGGTATTGCGCTATTTAATGGTGTTGCTAAAGTTGATGGCGAGACTGTATGTTCAGCAGAACTTAAGTGTGCAAGACGAGTATTCTCATGATCCATGAAAGTGCAAAAATTCATCCATCTGCAGTGATTGAAGATGGGGTAATCATTGGCGCTAACGTCACTGTTGGCCCATTTACTTATATTGCAACAGGGGTTGAAATTGGTGAAGGCACTGAGGTGATGTCTCATGTTGTCATCAAAGGACCTACTGTTATCGGTAAAGATAACCGTATATTCCCATTTGCGATTGTTGGTGAAGAGTGCCAAGACAAGAAGTTTAGTGGTGAAGCTACTCGGTTAGAGATCGGTGATCGTAACGTGATTCGCGAAAGCGTGCAGATCCACCGTGGCACCACCCAAGATAAAGGTGTGACGGTTGTGGGTAATGACAACCTATTGTGTGTTAATGCTCATATTGCACATGACGTCGTTGTTGGCAATCATACTCATATTGGTAACAACTCTATTTTGGGTGGCCATGTTACTGTTGGTGATTACGCTGGCGTGATGGCATTATCAGCGATTCACCCATTCTGTACTGTCGGTGCTTATAGTTATATCGGTGGTTGTTCAGCAGTAGTGCAAGATGTGCCACCTTATGTGCTGGCACAAGGTAATCACGCTAAACCGTTTGGGCTTAATATCGTCGGTCTGCAGCGCAATGGTTTTGAAAAGCCAGAATTACACGCTATTCGTCGTGCCTACAAAGAGATTTATCGTTCAGGGAAAACATTGGCTGAAGTGAAGCCAGTGCTTGCTGAGATGGCGAAAGATTGGCCATCAGTGGCACGTTTCTCTGAGGTGCTTGATAATTCAGAACGCGGTATTATTCGCTAATGACGAAGCCTCTTCGAATAGCAATTGTCGCCGGAGAAATCTCCGGCGATATTTTAGGTGCCGGTTTTATTCAAGCGGTAAAAGCACGCTATCCTGATGCTGAATTTGTCGGTGTTGCAGGACCTCGTATGCAAGCACAAGGCTGTGAAGCTCTGTTTGATATGGAAGAGCTTGCGGTGATGGGGATCGTTGAGGTTCTTGGTCGCTTACCGCGGTTATTTAAAGTTAAAGCTGAATTAGTACAGCATTTTAGCGATAACCCGCCGGATGTGTTTGTTGGTATTGATGCGCCAGATTTTAACTTACGCTTAGAAAAAGATTTAAAAGATCGTGGTATTAAAACCGTGCATTATGTCAGTCCGTCAGTATGGGCATGGCGTCAAAAGCGGATCTTTAAAATTGAAGCAGCAACTAACTTAGTGCTGGCTTTTCTGCCATTTGAAAAAGCATTTTATGATAAGTTTAATGTGCCTTGCCAGTTTGTCGGTCATACCATGGCTGATGCTATTCCACTTCAAACCGATCAAGTTGCAGCGCGTGAATTGCTTGGGTTAGATCCCACGAAGCGTTGGTTGGCGGTATTGCCTGGTAGCCGCGGTAGTGAAATGGCAATGCTCGCTGAGCCGTTTATTCAAACCTGCCAGCAACTTAAAGCAAAACACCCTGAGTTAGGTTTTGTGGTGGCGTTGGTGAATGAAAAACGTCGCGCTCAATTTGAACATGCATGGCAACAAACAGCCCCTGAATTAGATTTTGTGTTAGTCGATGATACTGCACGTAATGTGATGATTGCTGCTGATGCGGTGTTATTAGCCTCAGGTACAGTGGCATTAGAGTGCATGCTAGTGAAGCGTCCAATGGTGGTTGGCTATAAAGTGAAACCACTAACAGCTTGGATTGCTAAGCGAATGCTAAAGACTAAGTATGTATCATTGCCTAATATTATGGCTGATCGTCAATTAGTCACTGAGTTGCTGCAAGAAGACTGTACTCCTGAGAAGTTGTTCCATGAAGTGGATAAAATTCTTTATGGTGACACTACAGCATTGATGGCTCAGTTTGAACAAATGCATAAAACTATTCGTTGTAATGCAGACGAGCAAGCGGCTCAAGCAGTATTAGCATTAATCAATAAGGCATAGTTATTATGGCTGAAAAGCAACAGTTTCCTCCTTTTGTCTATCCGCAAGCTAAGTATATTGCGGGTGTTGATGAAGTAGGGCGTGGTCCATTAGTGGGTGCAGTGGTGACAGCTGCAGTAATTTTAGATCCTAATAACCCGATAGAAGGGTTAACTGATTCTAAAAAACTGACTGAGAAAAAACGTAACCTGCTGTTTGATGAGATTAAACAAAAAGCACTTTCGTGGTCTCTTGGCCGTTGTGAAGCCGATGAAATTGATCAGCTAAATATTTTACAAGCGACGATGGTTGCGATGCAGCGTGCAGTCGCTGGACTTCACATCCAACCTGATTTTGTATTGATTGATGGCAATAAAACCCCTGTATTACCTATGGCTGCACAAGCTGTGGTAAAAGGCGATTTACGAGTGGCTGAAATCAGTGCAGCATCCATTATTGCAAAAGTGACTCGCGATCGTGAGATGGAAGTCCTTGATGCTGAATTTCCCCAGTATGGTTTTGCCAAGCATAAAGGCTATCCAACCAAAGCCCATTTTGCTGCTTTAGAACAATACGGTGCGATTGAACAGCATCGAAAAAGTTTTAAACCCGTTAAACGCGTACTAGGTCTTGATTAAGCCGCGGTGATTGGGTGATAAAAAGGCGAACCATTTGGTATCGCCTTTTTTTATACGACGAATTACGTCCCGATCGGGTATAATTTTTGTTAATTAAGTAATGTAATGAATTAGGTTGTCATGGCAGAACCACGTTTTATCCACCTTCGAGTTCATAGTGATTATTCAATGATCGATGGCTTGGCGAAAGTGAAACCTATCGTTAAGCGCGCTGCTGAACTTGGCATGCCAGCATTGGCTCTCACCGATTTTACTAACCTGTGTGGTTTGGTGAAATTTTACTTCGCTGCCCACGATGAGGGCATCAAGCCGATTATTGGTGCTGATTTTAAAGTACAAAGCCAAGAAATGGGCGATGAATTATTTGAACTCACCATCCTTGCTGCCAATAATGAAGGTTATAAAAACCTGACATTATTAATTTCAGAAGCGTATCAGCGTGGTCATGTTCAACATCAACCCGTGATAGATAAAGAGTGGCTGATTAAATACCGTGAAGGTTTAATTGTTTTATCCGGTGGTAGAACAGGCGATGTTGGTCGTGCATTACTTAAAGGTAATCAACAGCTAACAGAAACGTGTGTTGCTTTTTATCAAACCTATTTCCCTGATCATTATTATTTAGAGTTGGTGCGTACTGGTCGTGCTGATGAAGATGCTTACCTTCATTTCGCGGTTGAACTTGCCGAAAAATATGATTTGCCCGTGGTTGCCACCAATGATGTACGCTTGCTTCGTGCCGACCAATTTGATGCCCATGAGATTCGAGTCGCAATCCATGATGGCTATACTATGGTCGATCCTAATCGACCTAAGCTTTATAGTGAACAGCAGTACTTGCGCAGTGAAGATGAAATGTGTGAGCTGTTTGCTGATATTCCTGAAGCTCTGCAAAACTCGGTAGAAATTGCCAAACGGTGTAATGTTACTGTGCGTTTAGGGGAATATTTCCTGCCAAATTTCCCGACCGGTGACATGAGCATTGAAGACTTTTTGATTGTTAAATCTAAACAGGGACTTGAAGAGCGTTTAGCGTTTTTATTCCCAGATCCAGAAGTGCGTGCTCAACGCCGCCCTGAATATGATGAACGTCTTGATATCGAATTAAAAGTAGTTAACCAAATGGGTTTCCCCGGTTACTTTTTGATCGTTATGGAATTTATTCAGTGGTCAAAAGATAACGATGTACCAGTAGGGCCTGGTCGAGGGTCTGGTGCTGGTTCATTAGTGGCCTACGCGCTTAAAATTACCGATCTTGATCCGTTAGAATTTGACTTACTTTTTGAACGATTCTTGAACCCTGAACGTGTATCGATGCCCGATTTCGATATCGATTTCTGTATGGATAAACGCGATTTAGTGATTGATCACGTGGCTGAAATGTATGGTCGTGATGCGGTATCGCAGATCATTACCTTTGGTACCATGGCCGCTAAAGCAGTTATTCGTGATGTCGGTCGTGTGCTTGGACATCCATATGGTTTTGTCGATCGCATTTCTAAATTAATTCCAGCAGAACCAGGAATGACGCTTGAAAAAGCCTTTGAGGTAGAACCGCAACTCGGTCAAGCTTATGAGGCTGATGAAGAAATTCGTGATCTGATTGATATGTGTCGCATTCTTGAAGGGGTAACGCGTAACGCAGGTAAACACGCAGGTGGTGTGGTAATTTCACCAACGACGATCACTGATTTTGCGCCATTATATTGTGATGCGGAAGGTAATAACCCCGTCACTCAATTTGATAAAAATGATGTTGAAACCGCCGGCTTAGTAAAGTTCGACTTCTTAGGTTTACGAACATTAACCATCATTGACTGGGCGTTAGCAATGATCAACCCTCGCCTTATTGAGCAAGGGTTGGAGCCGGTTAATATTGCTGCAATTCCAATGGCGGATAAAAAGTCATTTGATATGTTGCAACGCTCTGAATCAACTGCGGTATTCCAGCTCGAATCCCGTGGTATGAAGGATTTGATCAAACGTCTACAACCTGACTGTTTTGAAGATATGATCGCGTTGGTGGCATTGTTCCGCCCAGGTCCATTGCAATCAGGCATGGTAGATAACTTCATCGACCGTAAGCATGGCCGCGAAGCGGTATCTTACCCCGATGAAAAATGGCAACATGAATCGTTAAAAGAAATTCTTGATCCTACTTACGGTATTATTCTGTATCAAGAACAGGTAATGCAGATCGCACAGGTACTGGCTGGCTACACCCTTGGTGGTGCCGATATGTTACGTCGTGCGATGGGTAAGAAAAAACCATCAGAAATGGCGAAACAGCGCGCCGTATTTGAGCAAGGTGCTATCGATAACGGCGTCGATGGCGAACTGTCGATGAAGATCTTTGACTTGGTAGAGAAATTTGCCGGTTATGGTTTTAACAAATCGCACTCAGCTGCTTATGCGTTAGTGTCGTACCAAACATTGTGGTTAAAAGCCCATTATCCGGCTGAGTTTATGGCAGCGGTAATGACGGCTGATATGGATAATACCGATAAGATCATTAGCTTGGTTGATGAATGTCACCGCATGAAGCTAAAGTTGTTACCACCAGATGTAAACAAAGGTCTATATCGATTTAATGTCGATGAAGATGGCGCGGTTGTTTATGGTATTGGTGCGGTAAAAGGGGTTGGTGAAGGCCCGATTGAAAATATCATTAGTGCTCGTGAAAAAGACGGCCACTTTAAAGATTTATTTGATTTCTGTGCTCGTATTGATACTAAAAAGGTTAATAAGCGTGTACTTGAAAAGCTTATTAAATCAGGTGCATTAGATCGTTTAGGTCCTAACCGCGCCGCAATGTTAGCGACATTGGATGATGCGATCAAAGCGGCCAGTCAATATCATCAAGCTGAAGCATTTGGTCAAGCTGATATGTTTGGGGTATTAACTGCGGCCCCTGAAGAAGTTGAGCATGCTTATGCTAATATTCCAGAAGCACCTGAAAGTGTTTGGCTTGAAGGTGAACGTGAAACATTAGGGTTATACTTAACCGGTCATCCAATTAATGCTTATATTTCTGAATTAAAGCATTACACTACTTGGCGTCTAAAAGATGCGCAGCAAACTGGGCGTGATAAAGTTGCCTCGGTGGCGGGATTGGTGATTGCAGCTCGTGTGATGACCACCAAGCGTGGAAGTCGTATTGGTTTAATGACATTAGATGATCGTTCGGGTCGTATGGAAGTGATGTTATTCACTGATGCACTTGATCGTTATATCGATTTGCTTGAAAAAGACAAAATAGTGGTCGTATCTGGACAGGTCAGCTTTGATGATTTCAATGGTGGCCTTAGAATGTCAGCACGTGAAGTGCTCGATATTTCAGAAGCACGAGAAAAACATCTTCGTGGTGTTGCTATTTCAGTTACTGAAGAGCAAATCGACGAACAATTTTTTTCCCGTTTCAGCCAAGTGTTGGAACCGCATAGAGCAGGAACTGTTCCTGTTCATATGTATTATCAGCGCTCGAATGCTCGGGCCAAGTTTACCCTAGGAACAGAGTGGCGCGTAACGCCTGCCGATAAATTATTGTCGGACTTGAAAATGCTCTTAGGTGATAAACAGGTCGAGCTTGAGTTTAATTAAGTTAGCTTGTTATTTGTGGTAGGGTATAACCAAACCCTATCATTAAAATAAGCAAAAGGATTTTAAGTGGTATGAGCCTGAACTTCCTCGAGTTTGAACAACCGATTGCAGAATTAGAAGCAAAGATTGAAGCATTACGTGATGTATCACGCCGTGACGAATCTAACTCGGTTGATCTTGAAAAAGAAATTGAGCAACTAGAAAAGAAAAGCCTCGAATTAACTAAGAAAATCTTTGGTGATCTTGGTGCCTGGCAGGTTGCGCAACTCGCACGCCATCCTCAGCGCCCATATACTTTTGATTATGTCGAGCACATGTTTGAAGAGTTTGACGAATTAGCCGGTGATCGTGCTTTTGCTGATGATAAAGCGTTAGTTGGTGGTATTGCACGTATTGATGGTCGTCCAATTATGGTTATTGGTCATCAAAAAGGTCGTGGTACCACTGAAAAAGTGAAACGTAACTTCGGTATGCCAAAACCTGAAGGTTATCGTAAAGCGCTGCGTCTAATGAAAATGGCAGAGCGTTTTAAAATGCCGATTGTCACTTTCATCGATACTGCGGGTGCATACCCAGGTGTTGGTGCAGAAGAGCGCGGTCAATCAGAAGCGATTGCAGCTAACTTAAAAGCAATGGCAGGTCTTACAGTACCCGTTATTTGTAATGTGGTTGGTGAAGGTGGTTCTGGTGGTGCATTAGCGATTGGTGTCGGTGATTGCGTTAATATGTTGCAATACTCAACCTATTCAGTGATTTCACCTGAAGGTTGTGCATCAATTTTATGGCGTGATGCTGATAAAGCACCACAAGCTGCTGAAGCAATGGGATTGACTGCTCCTCGTTTAAAAGAGTTAGAGCTAATCGATAATATTATCGAAGAACCATTGGGTGGCGCGCACCGTAATGTGCCATTAATGGCTAATACGCTAAAAGCACAAATTAAAGCGACTCTAGAAGAATTAGATCAGCTTGATACTGAAGAGTTACTTGAGCGTCGTTACCAACGTTTAATGAGTTACGGTTACTGTTAATCGTTATTTATTCTACATCTAACAAAGGTCAGCATAAGTGCTGGCCTTTTTTTATAGGTTTATGTTAGTCAATGCCGTTTGTTGGTATTGGTTAATTCGACTCTGGTATAGACTAGACAGTCTGTTTGTTAAAGATGTAAGCCAATGTTGTATTCTCATTTTTGTCATCAAATACTTGCCAATCCACCTGCAACTAAACGATTAGTATTGGCATTAAGTGGCGGGTTAGATTCACGGGTGATGCTGGATTTATTAGCACGTTTTATTGAACAACATCGCGATTATCGCGCGCATGCAGTGTATGTCCATCATGGATTGAGTATTAATGCTGATACGTGGGCGCAGCAATGTGTTACTTGGGCAATGACAAGTGGTATTAGTTGTGACATTGAGCGAGTACAGTGTGAGTTAGGCGGTGGGGCGAGTGTCGAACAAGCCGCGCGTGATGCCCGTTATTATGCGTTATCACAGCATATTCAATGTGGTGATACATTACTGACTGCGCAACATGCCGATGATCAAATTGAAACGGTATTATTAGCCTTAAAACGCGGTAGTGGCCCGGCGGGATTAGCTGCAATGCCGGTGCTAACAACCTTTGCCAGCGGGCAGCATTTACGGCCATTACTCTCTGTTAGCCGTGCCGACATTGAAGCTTATGGCGCTCAGCACCAGTTACAGTGGGTTGAAGATGAAAGTAATCAAGACCAGCGTTACGACCGCAATTTTATTCGGCATCAAATAACTCCGTTGCTCAACGAACGCTGGCCAGGTATACGTAAAGCCGTTACTCGCAGTGCGCATTTATGTGGTGAACAAGAGGGCTTATTAGAAGAGTTGTTAAGCTTTCAGTTACAACAAGCACGACAAGCTGATGGTAGTTTACGTATTGCAACAAATATTAGTGCTCGTTTGGGGATGGCATTGATTCGACAGTGGTTAAAACAGCAAGCAGTGATCATGCCTTCATTGGCCCAGCTTGAACAAATTTGGTTTAACCTTGTGTTGGCAAAGGCGGATGCTAATCCACAGGTGTGTTGGCAGCAATATCAAGTACGTCGTTATCAACAGCAGTTGTATTTATTACAGCAATGGCCTGATATTAGTGATTGGCAGCAATCATTGCGCCTCAATCAATACTGCCAACTACCCCAAGATCTTGGCGTTGTGGCGCTAAAACCGACAGCGTCTGCAACCTTAAGGCCTCCTTACGCTAATGAAACAGTATCAGTGCGATTTGATTATTTAGGGCCAGAGATAAAGCCTCAAGGACGTAGTGGTAAGCGTAAGTTTAAAAAATTGCTGCAAGAATACCAGTTGCCGAGTTGGTTACGTCGACGTACGCCGATGCTATTTTATGGTGAGCAATTAGTCGCAGTAGCTGGGGTGTTTGTGGTTGCAGAGTTTGTTGCCACACCCTCGACAACAACCACAGCAGTCGAGTTTGAATGGTTGCGGGCATAAAATGTTGAGTTGTTGGTCTTAATAACAGTTATTAATCTGCATATGTTAATTTTTTTAACATATGCGATTGTTTAATAAATATTTATTCAGATAGATATTCTTTTGTTGCTAAAACGGTCGATGCATATTATCGTACTAGTTCACTGATACGATGTAATGGCGAGAAAGGATAGATTATGAGTAAACCATCGACACTTGGAGGTGCATGCATTATTGCTAGTGTGTGCGTAGGTGCAGGCATGCTGGGGTTACCAAGTGCTGGTGCTGGCGCATGGACATTATGGACAGTACTTGCGATCTCAGTAACGATGGTAATGATGACGTTATCTGGATGGTTATTACTTGAAGCATTAAAGCATTATGATTTTAAGGTATCGTTTAACACCATTACTAAAGATGTCCTTAAAGGCAAAGTCAATGCGATCAATAACCTATCATTATATTTTGTCGGTGGCATTTTACTTTATGCCTATATTTCTTCATCAGGTATGATCTTTGGCGGTTTACTTAATATTAATCCCAAACTTGCTTCGGTATTATTTGTCATCGCTTCTTCTGTGTTTGTACTTCACTCAACCCGAGCTGTTGATCGTATCTCGATTTTACTGATTCTATTTATGGTTATCAGTTTTGTGATTGGTATTTCAGGGCTTGCGACTAATATCCAATTGCCGACTTTACTTGATAGTATTGATTCACAAGCAGATCTTTCTCCTTATGCACTTGCGATCTTGCCTGTTGCATTAACCTCTTTTGGTTATCATCACTCAGTAAGTACCATGCGAGATTATTATCGCGATGAAAACCGCGCTAAAAATGCCATTTTAGGTGGAACACTTATTGCCTTAACATTTTATGTGATTTGGGTGGTGTGCATTTTTGGTAACTTACCTCGCACGCAATTTGGACCGATTGTTGCTGCTGGTGGTAGTGTCGATGCGTTAATGACAGCATTGGGTGGAGTGGTGAACTCTAACAGTGTTAAACAAGCACTTAATATTTTCTCAATTGCTGCGGTAGTATCATCGTTTATCGGGGTCGGGCTAGGTGTATTTGATTACTTAGCTGATTTATTTGGCTTTGAAGATACCAACCAAGGCCGTTTTAAAACATGGGCAGTGACGTTTATTCCACCATTAGTGTTTTCACTATTTGCACCATTTGGTTTTGTGGCAGCAATTGGCTTAGCTGGAGCTGCGGCAACTATCTGGACCTGTATTATTCCAGCATTATTGGCTAAAAAATTACGCCAACGTCAGCCTGAACTACAAGGTTTTGTCGTGCCTGGTGGCAATGTTACTGTATATGCGGTAATAATCTTTGGAGTCTTAACCGCGTGTTTCCATTTATTAGCGATGGCTGATGTACTGCCGATATTCAAAGGCTAATTGAGGTGTTACACCAACTAGATGTTATTTAATAAGTATAAAAAAACGGCACTGATGAGTGCCGTTTTTTATTTGATGTTTGTAAGTCAGCTTTAACGAAATTGCTGCACTTCTGGTAAGAAATCAAACCCGCCTGTGGCTAATTTTGCAATAAGTTGCTCACGGTCGATATCAAAAAATTTCACCAGATTATCAAGGTTATTAAATTCATCACGAATCTTCATATTGACAATACTCATCAACATTACAGTGTCCATGGTTTCAAATTTTGATAAATCCATCGATTAATCCTCGTGATCACTGATCAGTAAGTTAGCTGCTGCAAAAGCCGCTTGCTCTCGTACTGTGAGCGGTAACTCAGTATTAGCGGCAATATCATCCAAGGTTTTAATTGCGCACTTGATAGCGGTTGGAATATAGCCTTGATCGCCACTGCCAATTTGAGAGTAAGTAACGCGAATTAACTCGCAACATTGATAAACTTGCATGGTCTTTCCTTTGCTAAAAATATTCACCTAACATCACAATAAAATGATCTTAGGTGAAGATATTTACGTTGTTACTAAGTTGAATATTATCATAGCAGCACAACAGATAAAAAATGTTTGTGATAATTTAGCTATAAAAAAAAGCTGCCTAAAATTGGCAGCTTTTTAAAATCATATGGTTGTTAATTAAGCCATTTTTTGCTTAAGAAAGTCCATAACATCAGCAGCCATAACTGCTTCTTTAGTGCCAGTACGACGGTTCTTATATTCCATCTCACCGTTTTCAAGGCTACGATCACCAATCACGATAGTATGTGGAATACCGATCAGTTCCATATCTGAGAACATTACGCCTGGACGCTCTTTACGATCATCAAATAAGACTTCAACGCCCATTGCAGTAAGATCAGCATATAGCTTCTCAGCTGCTTCTTGAACGCGCTCTGATTTGTGCATGTTCATTGGTACGATAGCTACTTGGAAAGGCGCTAGTGCGTCAGGCCAGATGATACCGTATTTATCGTTGTTTTGCTCGATAGCTGATGCCACAACGCGTGATACACCGATACCGTAACAACCCATCTCTAGAATAGAGTTTTTGCCGTTTGAATCAAGAACGCTACAGTTCATCTTATCAGAGTAAGTGGTACCTAACTGGAAGATGTGACCGACTTCGATACCACGTTTTAGCATTAAGGTGCCTTGACCACATGGGCTTGGATCACCTTCAACTACGTTACGTAGATCATCAACACGGCCAAGTTCAACGTCACGACCCCAGTTGATACCGATGTTGTGTTTGCCATCGATGTTAGCGCCTGCAGCAAAGTCACTCATTACCGCAACACTGTGGTCAACGATAAATGGTAATTCAAGGCCAACAGGACCTAGAGAACCCGCACCCGCACCAACAAGCTCACGCATTTGTTCTTCAGTTGCCATCTCTAATGGAGCCGCAACTTCTGCAAGGTTTTCTGCTTTGATTTCGTTAAGTTCGTGATCACCACGAATGATCAATGCCACGATAGGTGCATCAATTTCATCAGACGCTTTAACGAATAATGTCTTAACGGTTTTCTCGATAGCAATACCGTGTTGTGCAACCAACTCTGCGATAGTTTTCGCATTTGGTGTATCAATCACTGTCATTACTTGTGTTGGCTGTGCACGCTCAACAGCAGGTGCGATAGCTTCTGCTTTTTCGATGTTAGCGGCGTAATCAGATTCAGTAGAGAATGCGATTAAATCTTCGCCACTTTCTGCAAGTACGTGGAACTCTTGTGAGCCATTACCACCGATTGCGCCAGAGTCAGCCAATACTGGACGGTATTCAAGACCCATACGGTCAAAGGCTTTACAGTAAGCAGCATGCATTGTATCGAAAGATTTTTGTAAACCGTCTTTATCGATATCAAAGCTGTAAGCATCCATCATGCAGAATTCACGTGCACGCATTACGCCAAAGCGAGGGCGACGTTCATCACGGAATTTAGTTTGAATTTGGTAAAGGTTCAGCGGCAGTTGCTTGTAAGAGCTTACTTCGTTACGTACAAGACTAGTGATCACTTCTTCTGCTGTTGGACTTAGTACAAACGGACGGAAATGACGGTCAGTAAAGCGAAGTAGTTCAGGGCCCATTTTTTCAGAGCGGCCTGTCTCTTCCCATAGTTCAAACGGCTGAACAACGGGCATCAAAGTTTCGATTGCGCCCGCATTATCGATTTCTTGGCGAACGATGTTTTCGACTTTACGCAGCACACGTAGACCGGTAGGTAGCCAGGTGTATAAACCTGAAGCTAACTTACGGATCATACCTGCACGTAGCATTAGTTGATGACTAATGACTTCTGCGTCGTTTGGCGTCTCCTTCAGGGTAGAAAGAAGATATTTACTGGTACGCATTGATGGTATCCGTTATTGATAAAAGGAAAGAGAAGGAACTGATGTTCCACCCGTCAGTTTGATGACGATAGCTTGTTATATTACCAGTCTCGGCGCTATTCGCCAAAGATAACTGTGTTGGAATAGTTATTGAACAACGGTATCGATACTTACGACAGTAATGATCGGTTCTGCAACTGTAAACTGAACATTAAAATCAAATAAGTTTACGGCATAGAGTTTAGTGTCTGTTTTACCTTTTTTATACGCTGGGCGTGGATCTTGCGCGAGTACTTCAGTAATAACTGCTTGATAATAGTCGGCGTGTTTGCCAACTAACTGTTGTAATGCCGATGGTGCGAATTGCACTTCAAGTGTTGCCGGTTGGCTGCTCGCAAAGCCACCTAATGCTTCAGGTAAACTGTCGGAATAGGGAATATAAGGTTTAATATCAATAATTGGCGTGCCATCAACCAAATCGGCACCCGCAATATCAATAATGACTTGGCCATTGTAATGACGAACGCCTTGTAATTTAACCGCTGACATGCCGATGCCATTAGGACGAAACGTCGCACGACTGGCAAAAACACCAATCCGCTCATTGCCTCCAAGTCGAGGTGGGCGTACTGTCGGTCGCCAACCAGCCTCTAAGTTTTGGTCAAACAAAAATAATAGCCACACATGACTAAATTGTTCAATACCGCGTACTGCATCTAATGAGTTAGCCTGATCGTGTAAAATCACTTCACAGCGAGCACTAGGTACTAATCCTGGTTGGCGCGGAACCGCAAATTTTTCTTTATAAGGAGAGTGGACAATACCGATAGGTTCAATGCTATAAGCCATCAAATTAAGCCAATTATAAGCTGAAAATAATTAGATAATATAACATAAAAAAAGAGCAGGCGATGAAGCCTGCTCTTGATGGTGATTGTATCAATAAGTGTGATTACCAGCCTTTAACAGCACCGCCATTGAAGATGGTTTGGGCTGAATTATAGACATCGTCTGATTGGTACGCTTGAATGAACTTTTGAACATTTTCAGCTTTGACGTTATCTTGACGCGCTACAATGATATTGACATAAGGTGATTGCTTATCTTCAACAAACACTCCATCTTTTTCTGGAGTAAGGTTAAGACTACTCGCATAAGTAGTATTGATGATTGCTAAAGCAACATCATCTAATGAACGCGGTAGTTGCGCAGCTTCTAATTCAACGATTTTAAGATTTTTAGGATTGTTAACAATATCCAATACCGTTGCTGTCAAACCCGCATCAGGTTTGAGAGTAATTAAACCTTGTTGCTGTAATAATAATAATGAACGGCCAAGGTTAGTCGGATCATTAGGAACCGAAATCTGATCGCCATCTTTTAATTCATCAACCGATTTAATCTTATTTGAATAGCCAGCAATAGGGTAAACGAAGGTATTACCCGCGATCGCAAATTTATAACCACGATCTTTAATTTGCTGATCTAGATAAGGTTTGTGCTGAAAAGCGTTAGCATCAATTGAACCTTCAGCTAAGGCTGCATTGGGTGATACGTAATCAGTAAAGGTGACTAATTCAACATCAAGTCCATATTTATCTTTCGCTTGTTTTGCTGCAACTTCTGCAACTTGCTCTTCTGCGCCAGCCATTACGCCAATTTTTACTTTATTGTTATCAACAACAGCTGTTTCTTGGTCACTACAACCTGCGAGTGTGACTGCAGCAGCAACGCCAGCAATGGCAAAAAGATGTTTAAGATTAAACGCCATAGTATTTCTCCTTAAATGGGCTTTCCCTAATTATGTAAATAATAAATAACAGCTTGAGTTGTTAGCGGTGATCAACACGTTTTACTAAGTGATCTCCAATAGATTGAATCAGTTGTACTAAAATAACTAACATAATAACGGTGATGGCCATAACCGTGCCGTCAAAACGCTGGTAGCCATAACGAATACCGACATCGCCTAAACCGCCACCGCCAACAGTCCCCGCCATTGCCGAATAACTAATTAAAGTAACTAAGGTAATAGTGACAGCATTAATAATGCCCGGCAGTGCTTCAGGTAATAGCACTTTGGTTATGATTTGGATTGGGGTGGCACCCATTGCTTGTGCAGCCTCAATGAGTCCTGCTGGAATTTCCAGTAATGCGCCTTCCACTAAACGAGCAATAAAAGGAATTGCACCGACAGTAAGTGGTACAATCGCCGCAGCAGTACCAATTGAACTGCCAACCACAAATCGAGTAAAAGGAATAATCGCAACTAATAAAATAATAAAAGGGATTGAACGGCCGATATTAACCACAATGCCAAGTATTTTATTTAAGACTGGATTTTGCCATAAACCGTTTTTCTTGGTGAGATGCAGAGCAACACCGAGTGGAATTCCAATAATGAAACCAATCAGACCCGCAACAAACACCATCGTTAATGTTTGCCCTAATGCTTCGATAAGTAATTCAGTTAGGCGCTGATTGCTCTGCCACCATGTTGTTATTGAATCAAGCGACATAACCTAGCACCTCAACCTGTAATTTATGATCACGTAAAAAAGAAATAGCATCATCAATAGCAGTTTGAGTGCCAAAGAACTCAGCCAGCATCAAACCAAATTTGACCCCACCTGCATAATCCATATTTGAACTGAGAATACTGATGTCGAGATTAAACTCACGTGCTACTTGACTAATTAAAGGTGCGTCAACAGAGTCTCCGGTAAATTCCAGTCGAATTAAAGGATAACTGCCTGTTACTGGGGTTGAAGTCATGCGTGATTGGTAATCTTCAGGGATCGACAAATCTAAGGTTGAGCGAATAAAGGCTTTTGCTAGTGCGGTTTTTGGATGAGCAAAAATATCACCCACTAAACCTTGCTCAACTAACTCACCATCACCGATGATCGCAACTTGATGACAAATACCTTTAACAACATCCATTTCATGAGTGATCAATAAAATGGTTAGATTAAGTTGCTGATTAATTTTACGTAACAAAGCCAATATTGATTGGGTTGTTGCTGGATCAAGCGCGCTGGTGGCTTCATCACATAATAAAACTTTAGGATCAGAGGCTAAAGCACGAGCAATAGCTACTCGTTGCTTTTGACCACCACTTAAATTTGAAGGGTAACTATTACGTTTATCTTCTAAACCTACTAGCGATAGCAATTCTGTTACTTTGGTATTAATGTCGTGAGCTGATATACCCGCAAGTTCTAACGGCAAAGCAATATTGGCAAATACAGTTCGTGATGACAGTAAATTAAAATGCTGGAAAATCATGCCAATTTTGCGGCGAGCCAAAGTCAATTCATTTGATGATAGCTGTGTTAAGTCAATACCATCGACAACGACATTACCTGAGGTCGGTTTTTCTAATAAATTCACACAGCGGATCAGGGTACTTTTTCCTGCGCCAGATGAACCAATTACCCCGAAAATCGTTCCTTGTTCAATCGTAAGGTTTATATCTTTTAGCGCATTAATCGCTTTCTCACCTTGATAGAACACTTTATTTACTTGTTTTATTTCTATCATTGAACTTCCTGATTCTTAGATGAAATGATTATATGACAGTGATGCGATATTGCATTAGTTGTTAATTATTGGTTATTGTAGTTAAATCATCTTAACTGCTGTTAACCTGATGCTATGGCCAATCGGTTTTTAAGTCAATAGCTATTTTTACGTCTAGACGTCTAAATGGTTATTGGCATTTATAATAGTATTGGTAATATCGTGATCATCTCTGTGAATGTGATAACTAATACTTTTCGCTGCCAACTCGTGACATAATCACCACAATATCTACTTGTTGAGGGCTTTCTTGTGGCCAAACCTGCTGTCTTTATTGATCGTGATGGCGTAATAAATGTCGATCATGGCTATGTACATACTGTTGATGATTTTGAATACATTGATGGTGTTTTTGGTGCATGTAAAAAATTCAAAGAAATGGGTTACTTACTTGTTTTAGTTACTAATCAATCAGGTATTGCTCGTGGCATGTTCACCGAAGATGAGTTTATTAGCCTAACTGAATGGATGGATTGGAATTTCGAAGATCAAGGTGTTGAATTGGATGGTATTTACTATTGCCCACACCATGCAACAGAGGGTAAAGGTGAATATCGACAAGATTGTGATTGTCGTAAACCAAATCCAGGTATGTTGATATCAGCGCAAAGCTATTTAGATATTGATATGTCAAAATCAGTGATGATTGGTGATAAGGCGGACGACATGAAAGCGGCAATCGCGGCTGATGTTGCTTTCAAAGTATTAGTACGTACAGGTAAAGCTATTACTGAAGAAGGTGAAGCTTTAGCAGATGTTGTTTTAGACAGCGTTAAAAATGTACCTACATGGTTAGCTGAAAACGCATAATCATAATCAGAAAGAGCAATCGTTTAGCGACTGCTCTTTCTTGGTCTTTAATTATATAGCGATAGTTTTTCAGTTGTGGTCGAATAATACCTTCTATACCTTCTATACCTTCTATACCTTCTATACCTTCTATACCTTCTATACCTTCTATACCTTCTATACCTTCATTAATGTCTAAAAAACCAGATTTTAAATTGTGTAACACCTAATAATGGCAATGATTGAAAAGAACCCATGCAGCAATAGCCTTATTTTGCTTAAAAAATAGATGGAAAATAGCTGATAGCTTAAAAAAAAAGCAGTTGATTAATTAGGGGTAAAAAAACTATTGTCAGCCAATAAAATCTCCCTATAATGCGACCTCACTGACACGGACAACGGCGCAAGCGGTTACCGAAAGTCAGAATGTTCTTTAACAATTTGACCATGCAATCTGTGTGGGCACTCGTTGAATAGTTAAGTCGAAAGATTTATCAATGAACTGAGTGACCTAGAGCTAGAAATAGTTCGATTGCTTTTTTGTTTTACTTTTTTATAAAAGTAAAAATAAGAAAGCGGCACAGTCAATTCATTACCATTCTGTTCCTCTTTGTAGAAACAGAAGCGGTAATAGCTTTAAAATTACACTCTTTATTTATGAAGAGTTAGTTTTGAAGTCAGTATTCATTGAGCCGTTTCGAAAGAAACAACAAAACTTTAATTGAAGAGTTTGATCATGGCTCAGATTGAACGCTGGCGGCAGGCCTAACACATGCAAGTCGAGCGGTAACAGATTGATAGCTTGCTATCAATGCTGACGAGCGGCGGACGGG